>JANNRX010000161.1:0-22513 GCA_031401875.1 Hyphomicrobiales bacterium
CCCCCTCGCTGATGGCGCCCCAGACCGTTTCGGGCATTCTGGAAGCAATCGACGAGAGCTGGGGCATTGCACCAGATGCCGAAATCACGCTGGAGGCCAATCCCACCAGCGTCGAGGCAGAGCGCTTCCGCGGCTACCGCAGCGCGGGGGTCAACCGGCTTTCCATCGGTGTGCAGGCCCTGAATGACGCCGATCTGAAAGCATTGGGACGCATGCATTCGACGCAGGAAGCTTTGGGT
This sequence comes from Hyphomicrobiales bacterium, assembly GCA_031401875.1. GTDB lineage: Bacteria > Pseudomonadota > Alphaproteobacteria > Rhizobiales > Beijerinckiaceae > JADCCX01. The sequence continues at coordinate 240 of JANNRX010000161.1, forward strand.
GCGGTGAAGATTGCCGCCAGCATTTTCGAACGGTTCTCGTTTGACCTGATCTATGCGCGCAGCCCTGAGCAGACACCGCAAGCGTGGCGGCAGGAGCTTGAAACTGCAATCAGCCATACCGCTGAGCATCTTTCGCTCTATCAGCTGACCATCGAGCCGGACACCGCCTTTGCGGCGCTGCACCGCGCGGGCAAGCTACCCATCCCGGATGAGGCACTGGGCCGCGCACTCTGGGATGTGACACAGGAAACCACTGAAAAATATGGTATGCCGGCTTACGAGATTTCAAACCACGCAAAAGCGGGTGCAGAAAGCCGGCATAATCTCGTCTACTGGCGTTATCAGGAATACGCAGGCGTCGGCCCTGGTGCGCATGGCCGTCTGCTGGTGGATGGCCAGCGGCAGGCGCAATCGACCGCCAAATCGCCTGAGGCGTGGCTTACCGCCGTTGAAACCGATGCGCATGGACTGGTCGAGGATGAGGCGCTCAACGCAGAGCAACAGGGCGATGAAATGCTTGTCATGGGGTTACGCCTGCGCGAGGGCATTGACCTGGACCGCTACCGGCAACTCTCCGGCCGCAGCATTGCCGCAGGGCAGATCGCCTTTCTGGAGAGCGAGGGATTGGTCGAGCGTGTCGGCGCATCGCGTCTCAGGGTGACGGCGGCGGGCTTTCCCGTGCTTGATGCCATTGTGGCGGATCTCGCGGCTTGACAGGGATGCTGCTTGATATGCCTTTGACAAAAGAGGCTCGACCTTGCGCCAAAGGGGTTTTTCATGACGCAATCACGCATCACTGAGTTGCGCGAGCGGATCAGCTTGCATGGGAAATCGCTGTTCGAGCGCGGCTTCACGGTTGGCTCCAGCGGCAATATCTCGGTGCGCGTGCCGGGTGGATTTCTGATCACTCCCACCAATTCCTGCCTTGGGCGGCTTGATCCTGGGCGGATAACGCTTGTTGACGAGCAATGGAAGTTTCTTTCCGGCGACAAGCCTTCGAAAGAACTGCCGCTGCATCGCGTGATGTATGAATCAAGGCCTCAGACCCAAGCTGTCGTTCATCTGCATTCGACCTATGCAACAGCGCTTTCCCTGATGCCCGGTATCGATCCCGCCAATGCCCTGCCGCCGATCACACCTTATGCCGTGATGCGGGTTGGTCGTCTTGCTCTGGTGCCCTACACCCGTCCGGGGTCCGATGCTGTGATCACCCATATCCAGGCGCTCAAAGGCGCACACAAGGCCATCCTGCTTGGCAATCATGGCCCTGTGGTTGCGGATCAATCGCTGGATGATGCGGTCTATGCTTCCGAGGAACTGGAGGAGACTGCAAAACTCGTGATCATCACGCGGGCAATGCAACCGACAATGCTGTCATCCACCGACGTTGTGGACCTCGTAAAAACATTCAAACTGGATTATCAAGATGAATAATTTGTCGGCTAATATTTCTTTCATGTTTCTGGAACTGTCTTTTCTTGAGCGTATCGCTGCTGCGGGAAAAGCCGGGTTCAAAGCTGTGGAATGTCATTTTCCCTATGCATTTCCCATTGCCGAATTGAAAAAAGCGCTCAGGAATGCCGGGGTGCAATTGACAGGCATCAACACTCCGCCGGGCAATATTGAGGCCGGTGACTGGGGTTTGGCCTGCGATTCCACGCGACGCACAGAGTTTCGCGCCGGCGTGAAGCTGGCACTGAAGTATGCGCTGGCGCTGGACGTTCCGACCATCCATGTCATGGCTGGCATGGTGCTGGATGCGGATCGCAAGAAGGCGCGCAAGGCCTATATCAACAACATGCGGTGGGCAGCAGAAGCCGGAAAGAAAGCCGGCAAAATAATTGCAACAGAACCGCTGAACACCCGTGACAAGCCCGGTTATTTCATCAGCCGCTCCGACGAGGTGATTGCACTGATCCGCGAGATCGATCACCCTAATCTCAAACTCATGTTCGATATCTATCATGTGCAGGTGATGGAGGGAGATGTCAGCAAGCGGCTGGAGGCGTATCTGCCCTTGATCGGCCATGTGCAGATCGCGGCGGTGCCATCGCGGCATGAACCCGATGAAGGCGAACTTGATTACCGTCACATCTTCGCGGCACTCAAGCACCTTGGCTATACAGGTTTCATTGGCTGCGAATACAAGCCGAGGGGAAAAACCGGGGACGGTCTGGGCTGGATGAAAACGGTTTTGGCGGCGTGAGAAAAGGCCTTATACCAGAGGGCCTCATGATTGACCGGTCGAGATGCCCTTTGATCCTTCCCCACTTGCGGGGAAAGATCAAAGGGCCCTCACAGATGAAAGGCCCGGCGCGGCTTCAATTCGCCGTTCTCGCCTTCGACGAGCGCAATCAGTTTTCCCTGATGCGTCGCATAGGCCTGCCCAAGCACGATCGGAGCATCACGGCCACGCAGCATGACGCTTTGGCCGTTCATCAGCCGTTGCGCCTCATGGCTACCGATGGCGATCTCCATGAGGGAAGACAGGCCACGCTCCACCGGCTGCATCATGGCCAGAAGATCGGGCGCATGCGGACCGGCTTCTCCGGCGGCCTGAAGATCAGGGATCGAAGCCGCTTCCATTTCCGTAAAGGGTCCGACACGGGTCCGCCTGAGTGCCGTGATATGGCCAAAACAACCGAGCAGACGACCGAAATCACGTGCCAAGGCCCGCACATAGGTGCCTTTGCCGCATTCCGCTTCAAAGGTGGCCGTATCTTCGGTCTGCGCGACCAGGCGTAGCATGGTGATCTCGACCTCGCGCGGCTCAAGCTTCACCACCTCGCCATCACGGGCAAGATCATAGGCCCGCTCGCCCTGCACCTTGAGGGCGGAGAATTGTGGTGGCATCTGCATGACCACACCTCTGAAACGCGGCAGAATGGCTTCGATCTGCGCTTGTGACGGACGCTCGGCGGAAGAGTTCACCATTTCGCCGTCGCTGTCATCGGTGTTGGTTTCCACGCCCCAGGTGACGGTGAAACGATAGGCTTTCTCGCCATCCATGACATAAGGCACAGTCTTGGTGGCCTCGCCGAATGCCAGCGGCAGAATGCCCGATGCCAGTGGATCCAGCGTTCCGGCGTGGCCCGCCTTGCTTGCCTTGTAGAGCCGCTTCACGATGGCAAGCGCATGCGTCGAGGTGACGCCAACTGGCTTGTCGAGCACGAGCCAGCCATCAACCTTCAGTTTCTCACGGCGAGGCTTACTCATTGTCATCGCTCGAATCGGCGTCGAGATCGCGAATAACGCGCGGATCGTGCAGCAGCTTGTCGATGCGGGCGGCCTCATCAAACTGCTCGTCGAAACGGAAGCGCAGTGCCGGCATGAAGCGCATGTCGCGCATCTGCTTGCCAAGCTCACCCTTGACGTAGCGGACGTTGCGCGCAAGCGCCTTGACCACGATCTTGCCATGCATGCCGCCAAGCGGCATCACATAGACCGTCGCAATCTTGAGATCAGGCGAGAGCCGCACTTCTGGTACCGTGATGATCTTGCCCGCAAGGTCGGGATCCATGATCTGACCACGCGCCAGAATCGCCGCCAGCGCGTGACGCATCATTTCGCCAACGCGCAACTGGCGCTGGGAGGGACCGGAGGGTGTGTTCTGTTTGGCCATGGTATGCTGCTATGGTTTCGGGGCCATTCTCGCGGGATCGAACCGGATAATGGCGGAAGGAGCCTCCGCCAGGGCGGAGCGCTCAGGAGTGTGTACGAAGATCATACAGCCGCCTAGAGTGACCGTTTGATCTCCTCGACGCGGTAGCACTCGATAACGTCACCAGCGCGGATATCCTCGTATTTCTCGAAGGCCATGCCACATTCCTGGCCGGTCTGAACCTCTTTGACTTCGTCCTTGAAGCGCTTGAGAGTCTTGAGTGTGCCTTCGTGGATAACCACATTCTCGCGGATAAGGCGCACATTGGCCCCACGCTCGACCTTGCCGTCGGTGACCATACAGCCCGCCACCTTGCCGATCTTGGTGATGTTGAACACCTCCAGGATCTTGGCATTACCCAGCATCTGCTCGCGCAATGTCGGAGCAAGAAGGCCGGACATAGCCGCTTTGATGTCATCCACCAGATCGTAAATGATATTGTAATAGCGGATTTCAACGCCTGCACGTTCGGCGGCCTCGCGGCCCTCCTTATGCGCACGCACGTTGAAGCCCAGAATGACAGCACCTGTCGTGTTTGCCAGTGTGACATCGGATTCGCTGATGCCTCCAACGCCCGAATGGATGATGCGTGCGGCAACTTCCTCGTTGCCAAGCTTCTCCAGCGCACCTGCAATGGCTTCGACGGAACCTTGCACGTCGCCCTTGATCAGCAGCGTGAATTCTTTTTTGCCCGCTACCTTGATCTGGCTCATCATGTCGGCAAGTGAACGGACAGCACCCGCACCACGCGCCGCAGCCTTGTCCCGCTTCTGACGAACGCGATATTCCGTGATCTCGCGAGCGCGTGCTTCCGTATCGACAACAGCGACACGATCTCCCGCTTCGGGGGCTGCTGTGAAGCCGAGAATTTCGACGGGCGTTGATGGCTCCGCGAACTCGACATGCTGCCCCTTGTCGTTGATGAGGGCGCGCACGCGGCCCCATTCAGAGCCCGCCACCACAATATCGCCATGCACAAGTGTTCCGCGCTGCACCAGCACAGTGGCCACTGGTCCGCGGCCCTTGTCGAGCTTGGCTTCGATCACACTGCCTTCAGCCAGTCGATCCGGATTGGCCTTGAGGTCGAGAAGTTCGGCCTGCAACTGGATCATTTCAAGCAGCTTGTCGAGATTCTGACCCGTTTTTGCTGAAAGTTCGATCTCGATTGTTTCACCACCCATGCTTTCCACCTGCACATCATGCTGGAGCAGATCGGTCTTGACCCGCTCGGGCTTGGCATCCGGCAAATCGATCTTGTTGATCGCCACGATCATGGGAACCTTGGCAGCCTTGGCGTGGTTGATCGCTTCAATGGTCTGCGGCATGACGGAATCATTCGCCGCCACCACGAGAACCACGATATCGGTCACCTTGGCGCCGCGCGCGCGCATGGCCGTGAAGGCTGCGTGGCCCGGCGTATCGATGAAGGTCAGCAAGCCTCCCAGAGGTGAGACGACCTGGTAAGCACCAATATGCTGGGTAATTCCACCCGCTTCGCCCGAAACGACATTGGTCTTGCGAATAGAATCAAGCAGCGATGTCTTGCCGTGGTCGACGTGGCCCATAATGGTGATGACCGGAGGGCGATACTGCATCAGCTCATCTGCATCGGGCGTATCGAACAGGCCCTCTTCAACATCGGATTCGGAGACGCGCCGAACGGTATGTCCCATTTCCTCGGCGATGAGCTGCGCGGTATCAGCATCGATCACATCGGTGATCTTATGCATCTGCCCCTGCTTCATCAGCATGCGGATGATGTCAACACCACGCTCGGACATGCGATTGGCAAGTTCCTGGATCGAAATCATCTCCGGCAAAGTCACTTCGCGGAAAATCTTTTCCTTCTGCTCGTCCTGGCCACCCTTCATGCGCTGAACGCGCCTGCGGTAGGCCGCGACCGAGCGCGTGCGCTCTTCGCCCGTTGCAAAAGCATTGGTGACGGTCAGACGACCGCGATCCTTGTTCTCGCCAGCACGCGGCGTGCGTTCAGCCTTGGGAGCGGCAGCGCCGCCCTTGGTGCCGCGACGAACGGGCCCATCCATATCCATGACATGGCGGGAGCGCGAGCCGATTGCGGGAGGTGCCGAACGGCGATTTTCCTGAATCAGGGGTTCCGCAGGAGCGGTTGGGGCAGGGCCCCGTCCAAATCCAAACCGGGCAGGACCTGCGCCAGCGCCGGGCGGACGTGGACCACGATCGCCAAAGCCACCTGCACCAGACGGACGCGGGCCGCGATCACCAAAACCGCCTGCACCAGGTGGACGGGGACCACGATCCCCAAAGCCACCTGTACCAGGCGGACGCGGGCCACGGTCACCTTCGGGCCGTGGACCTCTGTCGCCAAACCCGGCACTCCCTTGCGGACGCGGGCCGCGATCGCCAAAGCCACTGGCCCCGGCTGGACGTGGCGGCCGATCACCAAAACCTGCACTACCCTGAGGGCGAGGGCCGCGATCACCATATCCGCCTGCTGCCACGCCTTGGGGGCGGGCACTACGATCTCCGGAAGCATCCGAAGGTCTTGGTCGATCACCCTGGGGACGAGGGCTATCAATGCGTGGCGGGCGCTCGCTGTAGCCACGAGGTGTTTCCGTACGCGGATTTGCCTCTGCCGGACGCGGCGGACGTGGCTCTTCGCCCAACCGGCGAGCGGCTTCATCCTGGCCACGCCGCTTGAGTTCCTCATCACGCTGGCGACGGGATTCTTCCTCTTGCTTGCGCGCTTCGGCGGCATCACGCTCGCGCGTCTCCGCTTCAAGGCGAGACGTACGCTCCGCATCACCATCAACCGATTGCTTGCGCGCGACTTCCTCGCGGTGGCCAGCATCCAGCAGGGCTGCCTGACGTGCATTCTGTTCGTTGTCAGAAAGAGTGCGCAGAACCATACCCCCTGAGGCAGGGCGCTGTTGCAACGGGGGCTTTGCTGAGCCGGGTTGGGTGGCCTTGGCTTCAACAGCAGGAGCGGATTGCCCCTCACGGCCTGGCATCGGATTTGGTACTCCAGCTGCCCGTCGCTTGACGACCTCAACGGCAACCGTCTTGGAACGGCCGTGCGAAAAACTCTGGCGCACGGTGCCAGCCGCGCCATCGGCGGGCCGCTTCAGCGACAGCGTCATCTTGTTGACGCTCAATGTCTTGTCGCCAGAGTTGTTGTTATCAGTCATCCAGTTCGTTGTCCTAAAGCTGCGCGTTCCATACCATACCGCCCGATGATCTATTGATCATCAAGCACCAAAGGGCCGGGTGATGCAGACGTTTCATCTGCATCCGGCCTTGTCTCAGCCAAGGGTTCGAGGCGGTATTTCAACAGCCGCCGACACCTCGACATGAAAGAGTCACAGGCGGGTCCCGCCTGTAGAGCCGCGTGTATTGCATTTTCTCGGCCCAAAGCCAAATTCATTTCGCTGCTTGCCAGAGGCGATACAAGAGGAACGCCTGCCGCATGGCCATAGCTTCGTGTTATGGCCTGCTGAATCTTGCGCTTTCCATCGTCGCTGCCATCGCTGGCCGAGACAACAACTGCAACATTGCGCTTGGCCAGTGCCGCTTCCACCTTGGCAAAGCCGCATGTCACCAATCCGGCCTTGTTCGCCATGGCGAGCGATTGTCGGGCATCGGCCGCAAGAAGCTGATCCACCAGATCTGGCAGATCGGCAGGAACAATCGCGGGTTGCTTGAGGCTGCGCGCAAAGCATTTGCGTTTCAGGGCATCAGCCACCGCTTCTCGGGAAGCACTCACCCAGACCCCCCTGCCCGGCAACCGGGCCCTGATGTCCGGCGTCAGAACACCCGCAGGATCGAGCACAAAGCGAATGAGTTCATCCACCGGACGAGCCAGGCGCGTTGCCGCGCAAGTCCGGGTCGGCCCTTTTTCTTCATCCTCGTTGCGCACCCTGCCGCAGCACTCCTCTTTTGCGCGACCTCAGGCTGAAGCCGCGTCGCCTTCTGCTTCCGCCTCGGCTTGAGCAGGTGCTTCGATCCAGCCCGCAAGAACACGTGCAGCCATGATCATGGCTTCGCAATCGTCGCGGGAGAGATCGAGCCCATCAAGGAACCCAGCCTGACGGGTATTCTGGCCATCCTTGCGCTCGGTCCAGCCTGTCAGATCATCGGTGGCGCAGCCCGCAAGATCTTCGATGCTCTTCACATCATTCTCGCCAAACTTGACCATCATCTGGGTGGTCACGCCTTCGACATTGCGCAGTTCATCAAGCACGCCAAGCGCCACGCGCTTGCCATCGAACTCCGCTTCTATCGCAGCCAGACTGTCCAGTGCGCGCCGTTTGATCTCTTCCGCCGTATCATCATCAAACCCGTCGATGGACGACAGGTCGGACGTTTCGACATAGGCCAGTTCCTCGACAGAACGGAACCCTTCGGATGCCAGCAACTGGCCCACAACCTCATCGACGTTGAGCGCTTCCATGAATATCTGGGTGCGGCTCAGGAATTCCTTCTGGCGGCGTTCGCTTTCCTCGGCTTCCGTGAGGATATCGATATCCCAGCCGGTGAGCTGCGAGGCCAGACGCACGTTCTGTCCACGACGCCCGATGGCCAGCGACAGCTGCTCATCGGGAACCACGACCTCGATGCGCTCGGAATCTTCATCAAGAACAACCTTCGCGACTTCCGCCGGCTGCAAGGCATTGACGATAAAGGTGGCGACATCCTCGGACCATGGAATGATGTCGATCTTCTCGCCCTGCAATTCACCTACAACGGCCTGAACACGCGAACCGCGCATACCGACGCAGGCGCCCACGGGATCAATCGAGGAATCGCGGCTGATCACGGCTATCTTGGCACGCGAGCCCGGATCACGGGCAACAGCCTTGACCTGAATGATGCCGTCATAGATTTCAGGCACTTCCTGGCCGAAGAGCTTGGCCATGAACTGGGGATGGGTGCGCGAGAGAAACACCTGCGGACCACGCTGCTCACGGCGCACATCATAAAGATAGCAACGGATGCGATCACCGGGTCGGAACATCTCGCGCGGGATCAGCTCGTCACGACGGACAACCGCTTCGGATTTGCCCAGATCAACGATGACATTGCCATATTCGACCCGCTTGACCGTGCCATTGACGATATCGCCGATACGGTCCTTGTATTCATCGAACTGACGCTCGCGCTCGGCGTCGCGCACTTTCTGCACGATCACCTGCTTGGCAGATTGCGCGGCAATACGGCCAAAATCGAACGGTGGCAGCGTCTCGGCGATGGCGTCGCCGACCTGTGCCGCAGGATTGCGACGGCGGGCCTCGACAAGCGTGATTTCACGGGAATCATTGTCGATCTGCTCGACCACATGCAGATGGCGCGAGAGCCGCAATTCGCCGGTTTTCGGATCGATCTGGGCATGCACATCGGTCTCTGCGCCGTAGCGCGAACGCGCGGCCTTGGCGATGGCATCTTCCATCGCGTCGATCACAATGTGACGATCGATCTGCTTTTCACGGGCAACCGCTTCCGCGATCTGCAACAGCTCCAGCCTGTTGGCACTGATAGCCATAATGGGTTTCTCCTCAGTTCAAATCCTGTTTGCGACGGTCTGGCTTGCGCGGGGTTTTCGCCATTTTCGGCGCACTTCCCCTGGAAGCCGGTTTCTTGATGCCCTTGGGATTGGGCGCGGCAGGACGGCCAAGAGCCTGATCGATCAATGCATCGGTGAGAACGAGCCTTGCCTCCGCCATATCAGCAATGGACAATGGGCAATCGGCCAATTCCGTTTCTTTGGCATCACTCCGGCGAATAACCGCAATGGATGCATCGCAAGAGACAATATCGCCCCGGAAACGCTTGCGCCCATGGGCTGCGACAGCCATCTCGATCCGCACTTCATGTCCGACCCAGCGCGCAAAATCGACCGCGCGTACCAATGGCCGGTCAATACCAGGTGATGATATCTCCAGATGATCAGCCCGATCCATCGGATCTTCAACATCAAGGACGGGTGCAATCGCCTTGCTGACCGCCTCACAATCGTCAACACCCATGGAGCCATCGGACTTTTCAGCCATGATCTGCACGGTACAGCCATTCATGCCCGTTATCTTGACGCGTACCAGCCGATAACCCACATCGCCAATCGCAGGCGCGACAATCGCCGCCACTCGCGCTGCGAGGCCGTTCTCCAGAATGAGCCTTGGCTCTTTTCCTGGCTCGTCCATGGTTTCTCCCAAAATTTGAACCGGAAGCTGATAGCCAATAAAAAAGAGCGGGTCCCGGAGGTCCCACTCTCATCCAGCGATCAACTCGCGAAATAAGTATGTTGAATATCCATGCACCAGAATCCGTCTGATTTCAAGCAATTTACATTTGCAGAAAAGTTGTCGTTCAAAAGTAAGGGACTGGTGAGGGTTATCCCGTATGGTCAGACATGGTCCGGGTGCGGCTGGACCGGCACAGATGACCAAGAGTGATATCTGGTTCCGCGCGCCTCAGGAGTTTTTGCCTTGCCGGAACAGAGCCAAGCCTTGAAGGATCTCAGTGACGCTTTCACGTCCAAGGGTCTTGAAGCGCGCGCACACACGCTGGACAAACTGACAGACCTGTTTGTAGCGGGCGCGGAAAGCTTCTCGGAAACCCATATTGCTGTCTTTGATCAGGTAATCTCGCTGCTGGCGGATGCAATCGAGGTGCGTGCACGCGTGCATCTGGCCGAGCGGCTCGCGGACATTGGCAATGCCCCCTTGAATGCCGTGCGCAAACTGTCGCGGGATGAAATCAGCGTTGCAAGGCCTGTGCTTGCCCGCTCGACACGGCTTACAGACAATGACCTGGTTGAGGCTGCACGCCATGGCGGCCGGGATCACATGCTGGCCATTTCCGAGCGTCGCGATCTCTCTGAACCTGTGACTGACGTGCTCGTCAGTGAAGGGGACAGGGTTGTCGTCAATGCCGTGGCAAGCAACCCGACCGCACGTTTCTCCATCAAGGGCTATGACATGCTGGTGGCCAAATCCCATGCCGACCAGTTGCTCCAGTCTGCCCTCGGACGCCGAAGCGATATCCCGCGGCGTCACATGTCAGTGCTTTTCGAACTGGCCAAAGCGGCCGCCCGTGATCGCCTGAAACGGGATACCACCTCAGAGGATCAAATCAACGTCAGCAAAGCTGTCGATACCAGCGCCCGCGACATTGCAAAAGAGGCCCATGACCGGTCGCGCATTTATCAGGAAGCCGCAGCAGAGGTGGCGCGCATGGCTGAAAGCGGGGCTCTTGATGAAGCCGCCATTCAGGATTTGTGTCGCCACAACAAACTTGAGCATGTTGTCGTCGCACTCTCCACACTTGCCAATCTGCCCCTCACGATGTCGCAGCGCGCCGTCCTGTCGGCCGATAATGATATGCTGCTGATCCTGGCACGTTCCGCAAAAATGGGCTGGCCAACAGTGAGAGCGATCTTCTCGGCCCGCAAAGACCATAAACCGGGAACCCGTCAGCTGGACATCCTGTCCGAGAATTACAGCAAGCTGACACCGGCAACGGCACAGCGGGTAATTCGCTTCCTGCATGCCCGCGAAACAGCGGCGCAACCCAGAAACTGAGCCCTGTCGATCCTGTCATCCGATCGCTTCAGTAATTTCATTCCCGTCAGACAGAATAAAAGAGCAGCATTGTATGTTGCCCTTTTAATTTCTTATGCCCGCTTCAGGTGTACACAGAAGGGCTCGGTGACATGACCCGATTCATTCCACTCTCGATCAATGCCTCTATTTCATGTGCAGGCATGGCTTTCGCATAATAATGCCCCTGCACCTCAAGGCACCCTTCGGCGCGAAGATAAGCCAGTTGATCACGGGTCTCGACACCCTCCGCTGTCGTGCTCATCCCAAGGCTGCGCCCAAGACTGAGAACAGCCCGGATAATCGCGGCAGCATCGGGTGTTTTGTTGAGATCATTGATGAAAGATTTATCGATCTTGATCTTGTCGAACGGGAAGGAGCGCAGATTGCCAAGCGAAGAATATCCTGTGCCGAAATCATCCATCGAGACACGGATGCCGAAGGCTTTCAGCTCATGCAGGATTTGCAGATTGGTTTCGGTATTCCTCAGCAGCATCGATTCTGTGATCTCGATTTCCAGCCGCTGCGGAGGCAGACCGGATTCAATGACAATATCTTTCACCGTCTGCGCGAAATTCTTGTCCTTGAATTGTGCAGGCGAGATATTGACCGCGATGCGCAAATCATTCGGCCATTTGACCGCATCCTGGCAGGCACGGCGCAGAACATGCAATCCAATGGCGCCGATGAGACCTGTTTCTTCCGCGAGCGGAATGAAGTCTCCTGGGGGGATGAAACCCCTGAGAGGATGATTCCAGCGAACCAGTGCCTCAACGCCGATCATCTGGGCGGTGTAGACATCAACCTGCGGCTGATAATGGACTTCCAGATGATCCAGTGCGATGGCGGCACGCAATTCGATTTCGAGCAGACGACGGGCCTGGGCCTTGGCATCCATTTCTTCTTCAAAGAAACGGAAAGTGCCACGTCCGTCTGATTTGGCGCGATAGAGGGCCAGATCGGCATTTTTCAGAATATCCTCGGAACTCACCTGTCCCTCCACGGAGAAGGCTATACCGATGCTTGTTCCTGAAACGATGGTTTGATCGTTGATCAGAAATGGCTGCGCAAGCACATCCAGAAGACGCCACGCAAGCGAGGTTGGTGCATCCTGGTCCCTGACATCCATCATGATGATCGCAAACTCATCGCCGCCCAATCTGGCAGCAATGTCTTTCCCGCGCAGGCAGGATTGTATTCTTTTCGATACCTCCTGCAGGAGAAGATCCCCAATGTGATGGCCAAGGGTGTCGTTGACATTCTTGAACCGGTCAAGATCGAGGCAAAGCACCGCGACCATGAGTTCCGGGCTCACAGCGGAAAGAATGGCATTCTCCAGTTTCTCACGAAACAGAACGCGGTTCGCAAGACCCGTCAGCACATCATGATGCGCAAGGTGATGGATTTTTTTCTCACGCCGCTTCAATTCGCTGATGTCGGTATAGAGAACAACGGTTTGCTTTTCTGCCGTCCGGTATTCATTGACCAGAATATAGCGATCATTGACCATCTGTCGCTCATAGACCAGATGATCGTCGCCATGGCGCATAAGCCGATCAACCAGCTCATCATTGGCATCGAATGAGAACAGACCATCATTGATTACGGGGTCAAGTTCAGCGCGGATCATGTCTTCATATCTGTCACCGGGCACGGCGATCTTCTCGAGGGCCGGGAACAAGCGCCGGAAATGGCTGTTGTCGAGCTCAAGCTCATCATTCTGGTTGAACATCAGGAACCCCTGGGAGAGGCTTTCAACGATGGCAAGGCGTGTGCGCGATTCTGCCGCCGCGGTCGCTTTTTCTGCCTCCTTGATGCGGGTCGCATCAAGAATGACGCCGGTCCACAGAACAGAGCCATCGGGTTCGCGGAACGGGCGGGCGATTGCATGGGTATAGCGTGTCTGACCGTCCGGACGCAGAATAGTCGCCTCAACGTCCCAGAGCTGCATCTCTTGAGAAGCCTTGACCAGGCGGCTCTTGAAATTCTCACGGTAAACATCGCCATAGTGCCGGAACAAGGCCTCAGGATCAGCAAGAATAGTTTCTGCGCTGACGCCGAACAGATCAAAAGCGCTGTCGCTGATATAGGTGTAGCGAATATCACCGTCGGGCCTGACCCTGCGTTGATAGACCACGCCTGGAATCGATGAGGACAGTGCGGCCATCTGATTGTCGGCGCGCCCGGCTTTCTGCGTGACCAGACGAGTCTGAAGCAGGGATGAGACGCAACGTGCCGCCGCAGTGGCGGCCATGTTCAGTGCCTTTTCATCCTTCAGGCTCTGGCCCAGATAGACAGCAACGGCTCCAACAGGCACAGACGAGTTCCAGTCCATGACAGGGACACAGACAACGGCGCGAAAGCCGAGCCCGCGCGCCCGCAACGCGTGGGGAGTTGCAGAACCAGCCCCCATTACGTCACGCGTTATAAACGGTGTGCCGGTTACAAGAACCGACGCTGCGGGTGTTGCATCGTTCTGTACAAGCGAAAGCAGCCCTGCAAAGCGCGCTTCCTGGCCTGCGCTGTTGGTTATCGCTGGCACGGCATGATCATCGCTTTCCCTGACAACGATAAAGCAATGATTGTCCGCGCCACATTCGAGAGAAAGACGTGCCGAGATTGCATCCAGCGCCAAAGCAAGAGGCTGGCCATTGAGGATTGAATCGATGACCGCGCTCCATTCAACGACACGCAATCCATGATCAAAGGCCTCGGAAGCCTGAAACGTGCCCAAATCCGTTTGTGAAGGATGATCCTCTTTCCGTTTCGCGGTCATTCTGGTCCCCTGGTCGTCATGGTCGTGATCCCTTTCAAGGGATCAATTGGTCTGAGTGGCGGTGTTGACACCGTCAATGCGAACGGCGCGGCCGTCATAGTCATAAATCGTGCCCGCCGCCTCGAAGAAGGACAGGGGTATTGTCATGCCGATATCGCGGAGTTTCTTGAAACTGATCGCGATATCCGGTGGCGTCACAAGCCCGACTTTCAGCTCGCCAACTTTCACCTTGCCACGCACCACATCTGTCGCAAAAAGGGCTGCGACGTGGGCGTTCGATTCGAAACTGATGCCGATCGAGAGCACGGCGCTGTCTTCGCCGCCCCTGACAATTTCAGGCACGACACTGATCACAGCCGCACGACCGGCATTCGCGTTAATGGTCGAAATTTCGCGGAAGACTGACGTGCTGCCTGTAACCCAGAAAATACTGTCTGTCAGTTGCGGATCGCTCTTGGCCATCTGATTGGTGGCATCACGCACCATCCGCTCCAGTTCTTCACGAGCGTTTGCCGGGTTCTGAACGGAGAGTTCAAGCACACGAATGCCGCGGGCACGGGCATAATCCATGACTGGCTTGGCCTGGGTTTCGATGGCGCTGATGTTTCTTGAATCGACAAGAACCGCGATGTTGCGCAGCTTGGATTTCAGTTCATTGACATAGGCCATCTGGACATCGATAGGCATATTCAGCGACGTGAAGGCAAAATTGGTCCCCGAACCGCGGTTGTATCCGGGAGACTGCCCCAGCACGACAGGATCTTTCGAGCAGACCGTGACAACCGGCAGCCGCCCACCGCGATAATGCTCCCAAAGCCAGGCCGTCGTCTCCGATCCCATCGACAGAATAAGATCGAACTTGCCTTCATGCGCCTGCTTGATGGCTTCAAAGGCACGCTTGTTGTCATTGTCAAAGTTGACGACTGCAAGGTCCGCATCAAGAAGCTTGTCTTCAAAAACACTCAGGATTTTTGTAATGGCGATATCATAGGCAGAGGATGGCCTTGGATAAATTGCGAGGATTCGTTTGCCCGCCGGAGCATTGATCAGGCGCTTCGGACGTATTGTCACAAAGTTTGGATTGCCTTGCGTTTCTGCCACAACCCAGCGCTCGTTCACCGATGGCCCGTACTTGAACCACGACGCATAATTCGGCTCATTCGTTCCTGTCGCTTTCTGGGCAACCGCCGCGAAAGGCTGGAGGCCTGCGCTCAGGCCGGCAGCCGCCGTCAGTTTGAGAGTGTCGCGTCTTGTCGGGGCCATCACATTATCCTCGGGCAGAATGGGCTTCGGTGTCGGTGGAAACCGGACGATCCGAAGACAGAAAGAGGGCTCCCAGCAGGAAGATGACGCAACCGATCACGCTCAGTACGGTCCATGAGACACCTGCGAACAGGAAGATCTGTCCCATGATGAGCGGGCCTGCGATATGGCCGATACGCTCGATCAGACGATAGGCTGCGGCGACATTGGTGGCACCGACCGTTGCCGAGATGTTGCTGTCCGTGACATGGGTCACGATCGGCGCGTTGATGAAGCCGTGGGCAATACCGATCATGAGGGCACCAAGAACGATCAGGAAAATGCCAAGACCCGGGTTCTGGTTCCAGTTCACGACCGCCTGAAAGCCCGCAAGCGATGTGATCAGCAATCCCGCGCCTGTCAGACAGGCCCCACGGAAAAGGATGCGCTCAGTATCGCGCGATCTGTCAGCCATCGTAGCCGCAAAATGCGAGGAGATGATAACCGCACCGGCGTAAACCATCGTGATCTGGCCAATATCCTCTTTCGGAAAGCCTTGCTGGGTGAGAAGCAGGGGCAATCCGAACAGGACGATGCCTGTCAACACCGCTTTGGCAGGAACGCCGACCAGCAGGATTGTCCTCGTGAAATGTCCATCACGCAGGATGGTGAACATGTCCCGCCAGGCGGAACTCAAAGTCGCTGCCGTTGCGCCACCTGAAACACGGGACGGCAGTGCAAGCCAGCCATAAAGCGCAGTCGCAAGGGCAATAAACGTACCGAGCTGGAATATGCCTTCCGGACCCAGATAGGACACAAGCAATGAGCCGATGGCCATGCCTGCAATCATGCCTGCCTGGAAGCCGAACACGATTGCCCCGCCCGCCTGCGTCCTGCGCTCGATCGACGAATTCGCCAGAACATAGGCCTGCACGCCGATGAACAGCATTCCCTGTCCGCAACCCGAAATGCCGCGCGCCAGAGTTGCCATCCAGAAGCTGCTTGTATTGGCCATGCACAGCATGCCCAGACTGGCAAGGATAAGCCCAAGAAGCATCAGGCTGCGGGCGCCAATTCTTGCTTCGATACGGCCGGCAGGAACAAGCGCCAATGCAAAGAAGAGATAATAGGCGATGAAGGGAGCAGTGACGTAGGTCTGGGGCAGACCTGCTGCGGTCACGTAAGACTGCATCAGGCTGGGCAAGAATGCGTAGCTCATATGCTCGACAAAGACCGCAAGGAAGAAGACCGGCTTTACCAGGTCAATTGTTGCTTTCTCATGTTCCTCAGACCAGGAATTCGTGTCGGCATTTGCGAGAAGTTGCAGCGAGCGCGCCAGCCCCATGAATAGTGCCGCAAAGAATGCCGAAGCGACAAACAGTGCCGCAAAGTTTTTCACACTGCGGAAAACCTGCTGAAAAACCACATCGCGTGGCAAGGCGACCTTGATCAGAACTTCACGCGGCGAGTTCTCTGCTGACAACCGCACCGTATATTCATGGTCGGAATCAACTTTGTCCCAATCGACACCACGCCGGTTGGGATCAACGTGGGCGCGGACCTTACCATCCACAATGAGGGCTGCGGCACGCAGATCCGGGTTCAGTCTCTTGTATTCACCGAACAGGCCAATAATGCCGGTCACATCATCAAGATTGATATTGTAGATGATCAGATCATCAAGGCGCAGCCCGAGGCTGTCAGCCAGAGATTTCGTGCGCGCCTGTGCGCCTTGTGAATAAACCGAAACAAGCGTCGATACGACAATCACGGCCACTGCTATGAATGACATGACGAAGCCGCCAGCAATCCAGTGCCTGCGGGTCGATAGCGGAACGCGTGGTGAGAAGATGTAGACGAAAAGCGCAAAACAGAATGCCGCAGCCATTCCGGTGTAGACAACAGGACGAAATGCAATCTCGACCTGCGCAGCGATTTTTGCACGCGGAATCGTCAGCACCACGTTTCCGACCTGCTCGAAGCGGTTTCTGACCTGGATAATGACCTGAAGGATATCAGCCGAGCGGCGAATTTCAGCATTTTGTTCTTTTAGATAAACGGTGTCGCCGTTTGGCGAGATCAACTCCAGTGGCTGATCACCCGATACAAAGACCCTCCTGCCGTTGGCATCATAGGCCGCAATGGCATCGATCAGAGGATCTGCCTTCACCATAGGCTCGGCCAGGCCGTTGAAGCCCACGAACTGATGGATCGGAAGGCCTGGTCGCACAAAGCCTTCCACCGCGCTCTGGATGACCTGCCCCTGCGCCACAAGCTTGTCGATCTGGAATTGCTCATACGTCCGTTTGGCCTCGCCGTAAGCGACGTAGATCAGCAGAACAAGCGAGATGAGCGCCACCATGAACATGGCGAAGGCGTCAATGACTCGCCGCTCCCTTGGCAGTTCGGCAACGATGGGCATTGGGGCTGCTTCTTGTTTCATGGCGGCACTCACAACAGACGCATCAAGCGATCAGCGGAACCGCGCCGCTCGCTCAGGAGAACATCGATACGATCTGCAAAGATTGAGAAAATGAGATCGTCATAGGTCATTCCAAACTGTTTGAGACCAAGGCTTACCAGGCTTGTCACACCGGGTTCGGGGGCTTTCAGATCGGGTTTGGGATTGGCTTCAAGAATGAACATGTTGCCATGGACATCGGCCCGGACATCCAGGCGAATCAGGGTTTCCACGCCAAGTTCGAGGAAGACCCGATGGGCCAGCAATTCGAGACGGACCAGGGCTTCCTGATCCAAAACAGGGTCAAGCACTCTGGCACGTTCGCCTGTGATCGGCTTGACATCCATCGAGGTAAATATCTTCTCGTCTGAATCCAGAACACGTTCGAGAGCCGAGAAGACAAAAGGATGAGGAAGGCGTTCGATGTTACCGCCCCGTGCGATCACAGGGCCCGCGATGGCGACGCAATATTCCTTGCCTCCGAGATAACGCTCGATCAGGACGTGGTTGCGGGTGACGTCATAGACATGGCGCACAGCATCGGCGACATCGCCAAGTTTCTCGACATAGGTAACATTGAGGGAGGCACGACCAGAGACCGGCTTGACCACAAACGGGCCTTTGTAGCCCCCGAATGCGGCGAAGAAACCGTCATCCTTCGTCGGCTTTGGATTGCTGAGGCCGGGCTGCCAGATGAAAAAATCAGCCGTAGGAATGCCTGATGCCCGCAACTGGCGCTTGAAAACATGCTTGCTGTCCAGAATGCCTGCAATCATCGGGTCATGCCCGATATAAGGAATCCCGAACATTTCCATCATCGCAGGCGCATGCGAGACCGAGCATTGGCCCTGGACTCCACCTGTATTCAGCCATGCGAGATGCGATTGCTCTGCCTTCAACCGTTCGCCAAGCCGCATGTCATCCGGCATCAGATCGACATGACGACAGCCAAGCCGTTGCATCGCCCCGGCTATATCCTTGGCGACAGTCTCATAGCTTTTCCAGGAACGTGGATTTGTGGATGGGTGAATAACCGCACCCTCGACTGTCTTGTTGCCTCCGAAGACAACAGAAAGGCGCAGCCGTCGAAAAATTTTGTCGATCTGGCCCGCAAGCTCGGTATCACGACCATTTCGGCGAGGCGTTGATCTTGCTGTACTGACAGAGGCGCGCACATTCGTCCGGGTCATTGTCTCATTTCCATACTCAACACAACATTGCCAGTGCTTGATGGATCGGTTCTGGATCCATGAATCAAAGGCATTTACTGCGGTCTGAGAAGGAACAATCGATACAGCACAACGAGCCCCTCGCTGCCTGCGCCGTCAAGAAGATGAAAATGTTCCGCAAAAGGGAACTTTTGTTACCTTCACAATCCCACACCTGTTGCGATAATGCCCAGAAACATTGAAAATTCTGTTAAAAAATTTAGGGATAAGTAACGCAGTTCATAATTCAAGTGAGCTGATTACTTAAAGTAATTATAAGATATTTTTTAGTATATGAATATATATATTATATATATTACACATTTTAGCGATAATATCCTATTAAAATTATACCCAAGCGCCGACTAATGCGTAATTTGAATCATATGATATTATTCTATGAAAAAAAATCATGAAAATCGGAATAATTCCATGGCTGTTGCATCCATGATATCTCTCGCAATTTTTTCTGGCACCCAGCGTCTGAGGGTGTTCATCATGCCAGAGAAATGACGATTTTTTTCGAATTGGGTGAAGGGCCAGTCACTACCCCAGACAAGGCGTCGCGGTCCTGCAACAGCAAGAAGCGCGCCTGCACATGTTGCCACATCCATTTCGCCGCATCGGTAGCCTGCTGACATCTTGACGAAAACGCGCCCGCCTGCTGCCTCTGAGAGAAGAGCGCGGAAGCCCTGATCCCGGACACCCGCTTGCGGATCGGGCAAGCCGAAGTGATCAATCACCACAGCGCCCTGGAATCGCTCCAGATGACGGAAGACTTCTGGAAGATCCCGCCCATGGGCCTGAATCTCGACTTGCCAGTTCAACTGATCGATCCGCTTGAGCAACGAGGCAACCTCGGCATTGCCAAGTTCGCTGATCGCCTTGCCAATCATGTTGAACCGGATGCCGACAACGCCGCTGCGATCCATGAAGTCTAGATCGGCATCAGAAATATCAGGAGAGACAACAGCAATGCCGCGTAACCTGTCAGGATAACGGTCCAGCGCCGAGAGCATATAGGTATTGTCAGTCCCCAGGAATGACGGTTGCACAAGCACACCAAAGCCGACATCGTTTTCAGACAATTGCGCCAGGTAATGCTCCGTCGGACAATCATAGCCCGGCGTGTAGCGCCGATTCGCCGCCATGGGGAGCGACTGAAGGAATATGTGGGCGTGTGTATCAACATAGGGCATGTGTCAGGAAGCGCAGTTGCTGGAAATTTCAGGGTTACCAATCCGTAAACCGCAGCTTGCATTTTGCAATATTTCATTAGACACATAGTTAGCGCTATAGAGGCAATGCGCTCGACATCGGTATGGGGATCAATGCTGTGAACATTCTTCAGACATCACGTCCTGGAACATTAACTCTTGCAATGACTACGGCAATGCTGGTTTCGCTGACAGGTGCCGCACTTGGCCAATCTTACCCAGCGCGCCCAATTACATTGCTCGTTCCGGCCCCTCCCGGGGGTGGGACAGATGTTTTCGCGCGCGCGCTTGGAGAAATCGTTGAAGGCGCTCTGAAGCAAAAGGTCGTGATCGAGAACCGTGGCGGCGGCGGCGGAACCCTGGGTGTGACGCAGCTCGTCAATGCCCGACCCGATGGGTATACACTGGCCTTCATCTGGAATTCCCCGATTACAACCAGCCCGCACAGCCTGCCCGTCTCCTACACACCCGCCAGCTATCGCGCGGTCATGTCGATCGGCTACTCATCCTATGTGCTGTGTGCGCAACCAGACTTTGCGGCCAGCAATGCCAAGGAAATGATCGCGAAACTGAAGGAGCCGGGTACGCGTTTTACTTATGGCAATGACGGTGTGGGCGGAACCATGCAGCTCGCCGCTGAACGTATTTTTACGGCAAGCGGCGTCAAGGTCCGGGCCGTGCCCTTCAGTGGTGCAGGCGAAACCGCCAAAAACTTTCTGGGAGGGCATGTTGATCTTTATGGCGGCTCGCTGCCTCCGATTCTGGCCCATGCAAAGGCTGGAAAAGCCAAATGTCTGCTGTTGACCTCTGCTGCCAAAAACGCCGCCCTGCCGGATGCGGATGGCCTTGAGGCCATCGGTCTTGCCGACAAGCAGACCGTGTTGTGGTGGGGTCTGATTGCACCAGCGTCAACGCCTGAGGATATCGTCAACACTGTCCAGAAAGCCTTTATGGACGCTGCGGCGACGGACAAGTTCAAGGAAGTCATGGAGCGTCAGGGAGCCACGCTTGAAATCAAGGACGGGGCAACCACAAGTGCACTGATCAAGACGGAGCTGGAAGCACTTGGCGAAGTGGCGCGAGCGGCCGGTATCGAGAAAAAAGCTCCGTGAACACAGTGACTTCGCGTGAAGCATGGCTGGAAATGGCACTTGGAAGTGCCATTGCAGCCGCAGGCTTCTATTTCCTCGTGGCTTCAAACCGGCTGCCTGCGGGTCCCGACCCTTCAGCACCTGGGCCAGGCATCATCCCCGGTTTTCTTGGCCTTGTACTGTTGATCTGCGGTGTATTGCTCGCTTCTCGCGCCATTCTGACCGTTATGGCGGCGCGTAAAACAGCTGCCGTATCAAACCACAATACACAAGCTGAGTCTGGCCGCGAAAGCCTTGCCAAACCCCTGATCGCCATTGGCTTGCTGACAGCATGTGCTTTGCTCCTCGAACCTTTAGGCTTCATGCTCAGCACATTCGTGTTTCTGTTCGCGGGTTTCGTGCTTCTGGGCTCAGCCGGTTGGCGGGTATCCCTTCCGGCAGCCGCGCTGGTTTCGATTTCCCTGTGGCTTTTTTTTACCAAGCTTCTGGGAGTCGGCCTTCCGTTCGGGCGACTGGTTGAAATCCTGTTTTATTAAGTCGCGAACTCCCCAACCATGATCGGGTTCCTTCCATGATCGATGCTTTCAACCATCTGTACGGTGGGCTCGTTATCGCCATGCAGCCCAAGTATCTGATCTACTGCCTTGTCGGCTGTTTCTGGGGATCCATCGTCGGCGTTCTGCCGGGCCTGGGCCCGCTTGCCGGCATGGCGCTTTTGCTGCCCCTGACGTTCACGCTTGATCCGACCGGCGCGATCATCATGCTCTCGGGCATTTTCTACGGTGCGATGTATGGTGGATCGACCACCTCCATCCTGATGCGCATTCCCGGCGAGGCTGCCTCCGTTGTCACCTGCATCGATGGCTATGAAATGGCCCGTAAAGGACGTGCGGGTGCCGCACTGACCATTGCGGCCCTTGGCTCGTTCGTAGGTGGCGTCGCCTCTGTCTTTGGCCTGATGCTGCTGGCACCCTCTCTGGCCAATGCCATGCTGGCCATCGGCCCGGCCGCAGAATTCACGATTCTGATGGCCGCGCTGCTGAT
>JANNRX010000162.1:0-6570 GCA_031401875.1 Hyphomicrobiales bacterium
TAGACGATGAATCCGGTATCGACCGTGATCTGCTTGCCCAGATAATCGATGTCCACCGTTGCACTGTGTCCGCCAATGCGATCTTGCGCTTCATAGACCGTAACTTCACTGACGTGGCCCGCCAGGGTGAGGGCATGGGCCGCAGCGTTACCGGCAATTCCCGTTCCGATAATAGCTACGCGCATCGGATCAGTCTTTCAAAGAATTGATATATCAAAGGATTGGCCGTCATGCTGACGTTTCCACCGACAATGACTGAAACGCAGCCAGCGCTCTCTGCCGTGCTGCGTTATGATCGACAATTGGGTATGGATAGTCAGTCCCCAGCGTTATACCCGCCTGAGACAGAATTGGATGCGTCGCGGTCCAGGGCTGATGGATGACGCTATTGGGCAATTTTGCCAGCTCCGGCACATACTTGCGCACATAATCGCCATTGGGATCGAATTTCTCACCCTGCACCACAGGCGCAAAAATCCGGTAATAGGGCGCGGCATCAGCGCCGGAGCCCGCGACCCATTGCCAACTCGCGGCATTGGAGGCTGGATCGGCATCAACCAGCGTATCCCAGAACCAGTCTTCGCCCACCCGCCAGTCAATCATCAGATGCTTGATCAGAAAGGATGCCGTGATCATCCGCACCCGGTTGTGCATCCAGCCCGTACGCCATAATTCACGCATGCCGGCATCGACGATGGGATAGCCGGTCTGGCCCTTTTGCCATGCTGCAAGTGCCACAGGATTGGCAGCCCACGGAAAAGCGTTGAAGCGTTGCTGGAAATTTTCGCTGGCAAGGCGGGGAAACTGGTCAAGCAGATGGTAGGAAAATTCGCGCCAGCCGATTTCGGCCAGGAATTTTTCAGCATCCCGATCTTTGGCGGCGATGGTTCCGGTCTGGAGGGCGGATTGCGTCGCGTGCCAGATCTGGCGTGGACTGATTTCGCCAAACCGCAAATGCGGTGAAAGCCGGGATGTCGACGGCATGTCCGGACGGTTGCGGTTCTCTGCATAACCCTGTGAATACTCGGCAAGGAAAATGTCGAGATTTGCGGCCGCTCCCGCTTCGCCGGGGGTCCAGAGACCTGCCATCTCCTTGGCCCAGTCCGGCTTGGTCGGTTTCAGCGCAAGCGCTTCAAGGGTTGTCGGCGGGAGGTGAGGTGAATTTGGTATTGTCGCAAACGAAATTGCTTGAGGCATCGGAAGCGGAGCGGCAGGTTCTCCCAGCTCCCGTGCAGCGCGCCAGAAAGGGGTGAACACCTTCATGGGTGTTCCGGCTTTGCTTTTGACCTCCCAGGGCTCCTTGAGCAGGTGGCTGTTGAAGCTTTTGGCCGTCACACCTGCGGCTTTGAGCCCATTCTTGATTGAAGCATCCAGCCCGCGCTCCGGTGCAGTGTAACGCCGGTTCCAGAATACGGCATGCGCCTGAACGCTTTTGACAAGAGCAGGAATGATCTCGCCAGCTTTTCCTTTGAACAGCAGCAGATGGCCACCCAATTGTTCAAGATCGCGTGTCAGGGCTGCAAGAGAGCCATGCAGCCACCAGCGTGTGGCCGCGCCAAGCTTGCGCAAGCCCTCGGATTGCTGGTCAAGAATATAAACGGCAAGGATCGGTGATCCTGTTTCGATGGCGGCAGTGAGCGCCGGATTATCGCTCAAGCGCAGATCATCCCGAAACCAGAGAATAACAGGGGTCACTGTCGACGCGTTTTCACAGGGAATATCGGACATCTGATCCCTGGAAAGGAAGTTTGTGGCCTGATGCGTTATTGCTGTTCACCGAACATGGACGGCATACGTCCGTTTCGCAGATTCGGATTTACCGGGATCAATAAATCTTTTGTTATCCGTCGGATCTAAAATTATTCAACAATATCAGAATTTTGGCTCCCCGAGTAGGATTCGAACCTACGACCGATCGATTAACAGTCGATTGCTCTACCGCTGAGCTATCGAGGAAGACGCATTGGCGTATAGCAGGGTTCGTGCATGTTGCAAGCTGCAGCCTCACTCAAAAACACACCCTTTTTCCGTCACAAGCATGGTTGCGCGTCTGCCCTTGCTGTGGCTATAGGAAGCCCGTAGCGGCAACGCTGCATCGGTGGTGGCCTCGTGGCGGAATGGTTACGCAGAGGACTGCAAATCCTTGCATCCCGGTTCGATTCCGGGCGAGGCCTCCAATTCCGTTGCAGAGATTGACGTTCTGACCATCCGTTGGGGCTTGCAGCATCATGGTTGAATTTGCCGTTATCCGCCGAAACATGGTCGATACACAGTTGCGCACCTATGATGTGACCAGCAAGCGGCTGCTGGATGCGGTTGAAAGTGTGGAGCGCGAGCATTTCGTGCCTGAAACGCTCAGATCGCTTGCCTATATCGATCAGGCGATAACGCTGGTCGCGAGCGATGGCGAGACGCGCGGTCTGCTTCCGCCGATGGTCCTGGCCCGGATGATTCAGGCGGCCGATATCGAAGCGGGCGACAATGTGCTTGATGTCGCCGGAGGCTCTGGTTACGGCGCTGCAATCATGACCGCGATGGGTGCATCCGTCTCGATGCTGGAGAGCAGCGAAGCAATGGCTGCAATCGCACGTTCCTCTCTCGAAAAGGCGCAGATAAGCGGTATTGCGATTGCGGTCGGTGATATCGGGGCGGGATTGTCGCAGCACGGCGGCTTTGATGTCATTCTGGTCAATGGTGCCATGCAGGCAGAGCCTGCAAAACTGCTCGCCCAGTTGAATGACGGCGGTCGGCTCATCGTGGTCATCGGCTCAGGTCGTTCAGGCCGGGTCACGATATTCCTGCGCGCGGGAGAAGCAATCGGACATCACACAGTTTTTGATGCATCGGTTCCGGCGCTAGAAGCGTTTCGTCAGACATCCGGATTTCAGTTCTGACGCTCACCTCTTGCAAAGGCATATTTCGGCGTCAATCTTGCCATAACGATGCATTTTTGCGTCAGATTTGTTTCAAATTGTAAAGTTCTTATGAATGTCGTCCGGCGCGGTTAATGGGGTGTTTACCTCGCCAGCAGTGCGGGCTATCGCAAACATGCGTTCAATGGTTAATGGATACTGGGTGCGGGAGTTTATTTTGACGGTCAAGTTTGCCTCAATAACATTGGCAGTGGGTGTTGTTGGCTGTGTGCTGACCGTCGCTCCGTCCTTCGCCCAGGAATCGCTGAGCGGAGCACTTGGCCGCGCCTATAATAATACGCCTGAACTCAATGCCCAGCGCGCCAATGTGCGCGCTCTGGACGAACTGGTACCACAGGCCTTGTCCGGGTATCGTCCGCGCATTACAGCGACAGCGGATATCGGGCGCAGCCAGCAGGAATCAATCACGCGCTCAGGTTCCACGGCAGGCGTTGGCGTCGGTGGCACAGCAACGGGCGGTGGTCGGCGTCACTCCAGCGATGTTTTTTCGCCGCGTGGCGTTGGCGTGCAGGTCGACCAGACCCTGTTCAATGGTTTTCGTGTTGAGAATTCCACCCGTGCAGCGGAATCACGCATTCTTGGTGCGCGTGAGACACTGCGAAACACCGAACAGACCGTGCTTCTTAATGCGGCAACGTCTTACATGAATGTGCTGCGTGATACCGCGCTGCTGAACCTTCAGCGCAACAATGTCGAGGTTCTGGAAGAACAGCTTCGCCAGACCAGGGACCGTTTCAAGGTTGGCGAAGTCACGCGAACCGATGTGGCGCAGTCGGAATCGCGGCTTGCGGCCTCCCGTTCACAGGCCAGCGTGGCTGAGGGGAACCTTCGGGCAAGCATTGCCACCTATCGCCAGCGCGTTGGCGTCGAGCCCAAGAAACTTGGGCCGGCCCAGCCAATTGAAAAGCTGCTGCCCAAGGATATCGAGACCGCGGTGCGTCTGTCGCAGAGCGAGCATCCTGCCATCATCGGCTCTTTGCATGGGGTCGATGCGCAGCAATTGCAGGTCAAGGTTGTGGAAGGCGAGTTGTATCCGTCGGTGACCGTGACCGGTGCCCTGGGGCGCCGCTATGAATCCGCACAAAGCGACAGCGAGGCCTTTTCTGCCTCTGTAGTGGCGCGCCTTTCGGTGCCGATCTATCAGGGCGGTCAGGTTTCTTCCCGTGTTCGGGAAGCCAAGGAAACACTGGGCGAGCGGCGTATCCAGGTGGACCAGCAACGCGACGTCGTGCGCCAGGCTGTTGTTGCTTCATGGAGTGGCCTGATTTCCGCCAAGGCGCAGATCATCGCCGCTCAAGCCCAGGTTGCTGCTGCTGAAATTGCCCTCTCCGGCGTTCGCGAGGAAGCCAAGGTAGGCCAGCGCACCACGATCGACGTGCTGAATTCGCAGCAGGAATTGCTGACGGCGCGCGTTTCGCTGATCACGGCGCAACGCGACCGGGTTGTCGCTTCATACAATGTGCTGGCGTCGATTGGTCGGCTTTCTGCGCAAAGTCTCTCGCTCAAGACCGCGACATACAACCCTAAAATCCATTATGATCAGGTTCGTGACAAATGGATTGGTACCTCAACGCCTGATGGACGTTGAACGCAAAATACTTTTTTCAGGATGTCGCCGGAAAAACACCAGAGTCAGGTGGGTAACTCTGGGTTAGGTCAGCCAGACTGTTGCGGGGGCGCCCCCGTCTGAACTACACTCTCAAGTTATATTTCGGTGATTCGTGAATCACCACTTGTTGATGTGAGAGTCCCAGAATGTCCGCAGCTCAATCCAAGCCAGTCGAACCTTCGATGGAAGAGATACTGGCGTCCATTCGCCGGATTATTTCTGATGACCAGGCCACAAAAGCTCCCGATGCCCTGCCTGCTCAAGCTTCTCCCCAACCCGCCGTCGCACAATCCGCTCCCCCAGCACCAAGACCGCTGGAACCGATGGTGGCAAGGGCAGCCCCTGTTGCGCCTCCTGCCCCAGCTGTGCCTGCACCTGTCGTCTCTGATGATGACGAAGACATCATGGATCTCTCGCCCAAGCCCTTGATGCGCAAGGAACTTGAGCCTCACATGATCCTTGATGACCCGGTTGATAATGATCTTGCGTTCGAGGACGTCAAACCGGCGGTATCGGTTGCCAGTCTACCGCCTGTGTTGAGTTCTCAGGCCGAATTTGACGCGATCATGGCCGAAGCCGAGTTTGACGCAGCCCCAATGCCTCCGCCCATTGCCATGAGGGAGCCAGTGCAGAGCGAGCGTCTGCTGTCACCTTCCACGGATCGTGTTGTCTCGACGGCTTTTTCCTCGCTCGCCTCCACTGTTCTGGCGGGCAATGCGCGCACACTCGAAAATCTGGTCGAGGAAATGATGCGTCCCATGATCAAGAGCTGGCTGGATGATAATCTTCCATCCATCGTTGAACGCCTGATCAAGGCAGAAATTGAGCGCGTCGCCCGCGGCGGACGTTGACGCAGCGCCCAGTCTGGGGCTTTTAGCGCAGGACGAGACTTCCCATTTCCAAGCCGGGCCCTCCGCCCGGCTTTTTGCATTTTGCTGAAGAGCCCCGGCCATGATGGACAAGACCTTTGAACCTGCCGCCGTCGAGAAGCGCGTGGGCGACGCATGGGAGAAGGCCGAGGCCTTCATGGCGGGCCGCAAATCGCGCAAGGATGCACCAGGATTCTGCATCGTCATCCCGCCGCCCAACGTCACGGGCTCGCTGCACATCGGCCATGCGCTGAACAACACGCTGCAGGATGTGCTGTGCCGCTACTGGCGCATGAAGGGCCGCGATGTGCTCTGGCAGGTCGGCACTGACCACGCCGGCATCGCCACGCAGATGATGGTGGAACGCAAGCTTGCGGCCGAAAATCAGACCAACCGCCGAAGCATGGGCCGCGAGGCCTTCCTGAAGGAAGTCTGGAAATGGAAGGAAGAATCCGGCGGCACGATCATCAACCAGTTGAAGCGATTGGGCGCTTCCTGCGACTGGTCGCGCGAGCGCTTCACCATGGACCCCGGCCTGTCCGACGCCGTGCTCAAGGTGTTCGTCAATCTGCACAAGCAGGGCCTGATCTACAAGGACCGGCGTCTGGTGAACTGGGACCCCAAGCTTCTCACCGCGATTTCTGATCTCGAAGTGGATCAGCGGGAAGTGAAAGGCCACATGTGGTATTTCAACTATCCCCTTGAAGGTGTTGAGTATAACCCGGAAGATGATCACACCTTCATCACCATTGCCACGACGCGACCCGAGACGATGCTGGGCGATGGCGCGGTGGCGGTACATCCCGATAACGAACGCATTGGCTGGATGATCGGCAAGGTCGCGGTGCTGCCGCTGGTCAACCGCCGCCTGCCGATCATCGCGGATACCTACGCCGATCCCGAGAAGGGGACGGGTGCCGTCAAGATCACGGCCGCGCATGATTTCAATGACTACGAGGTCTATCTGCGCCACAAGGATGTGGTACCGCTCATCAACCTGATGAACGCCGACGCGAACATGGTCGACGCGCCGCATATGCCCGCACAATACCGCGGCCTCGATCGCTACGAATGCCGCAAGCGCGTCATCGCTGACCTGACGGCGATGAACCTCGTCGCCAAGATCGAGCCGCACACCAACATGGTGCCGCATGGCGAC
>JANNRX010000163.1:0-16959 GCA_031401875.1 Hyphomicrobiales bacterium
CAGCAATTCGCCGACACGGTCCGTGATGTCTTTCTGCGATTGCAGAAGATTGAAAGCCCGGATCGGCTCGGCAATGATATCGGCTACACGCCAGCGCGGATTCAGCGACGCATAGGGGTCCTGGAAGATCATCTGGATGCGACGGCGCAATTTTTCGCGTTCCACGCTGCTGTGGGTATCGGTCATGGAGACGCCGTCGACCATGACCTCGCCGCCGGATACAGGCAGCAACCCGACGACCATGCGAGCAACGGTGGATTTTCCGGAACCGGATTCACCCACGAGCGCGAAGGTCTCGCCCTTGCGGATATCGAACGTCACGCCGTCCACCGCTTTCAGGAACTGTTTCGGGGCCCGTTCGATGGTGCGTTCAAGCCAGGGCCGCGACACATCAAAACTCTTCTTCAGGTTGCGGACAGTGACAAAAGCATCATCGCTTTGTGTTTTCATGGTCTGCTCATTCACGGGCGGCGTGCTCATGCGGCGACTCCCTTGCCGGAAGCGGTTTCCGCCTTGTCATACAGCCAGCAGGCGACATCTGACTGTCCTACCTTGATGGCTTCCGGGCGCTCGATGTGGCAGCGCGCAAAAACCTCTCCGCAGCGCGGGTTGAAGGCACAGCCCTGGGGAATGGCCGTCAGACGCGGCATGGAGCCTGGAATCTGCACCAGCCGCTCGGCAGTGGCTTCCAGAGTAGGGATCGCGCCCATCAGGCCCTTGGCATAGGGATGGCGGGCCTTCTGCACCACGTCGCGCACCGGGCCGATTTCGGCGATGCGTCCGGCATACATCACGGCAACGCGATCAGCCGTTTCCGCGATCACGCCCATGTCATGGGTCACCAGCATGACGGCCGTGCCGCGCTCCCGGCACAATTTCTTGAGCAAGGTGATGATCTGTGCCTGCACCGAGACATCAAGCGCCGTCGTTGGCTCATCGGCAATGATCAGCTCGGGTTCCGCCGCCAGAGCGAGCGCGATCACCACGCGCTGGCGCATGCCGCCGGAAAATTCATGCGGATAGCTGTCAATGCGCTTTTCGGGCGCGGGAATACCCACTTCCGTCAACAGATCGATGGCGCGCTGGCGGGCCTGCGCCTCGTTCATCTGCGTATGGGTGCGGATAGTCTCGATCAGCTGCTCCGAGATACGGAACAGCGGGTTGAGCGAGGTCAGCGGGTCCTGGAAGATCATGCCGATGCGCTTGCCGCGGATCTTGCGCAGCGATTCCTTATCGAGGTTATCGATACGGCTGCCCTGCAGGAGCACCTCGCCGCCCGCAATCCGCCCCGGCGGATCAATCAGACCGATGATCGCCGTGCCCGTCAGCGACTTGCCGGCACCGGATTCTCCGACAACGCCCAGCACCTCGCCTGCCGCGATGTCGAACGATACATCGTCAATGGCACGCAGGATGCCACGCCGGGTCACGAACTCGACCTTGAGGTTGCGGACGGAGAGGACGGGCTGGGTCATGGTCACCTGAGTTTCGGGTTCATTGCATCACGAAGCCAGTCACCGAGCAAGTTGATGGCCAGGCCGAGAATAACGATTGTCAGTGCCGGGAAAAATAAAATCCACCATTCTCCAGAGACAAGAAACTGCTGGCCGAAGCGGATCAATGTTCCCAGCGATGGCTGTGTCACCGGCATGCCGACGCCGAAGAACGATAGCGTCGCTTCTTCGATGACGGCAAGTGCCAGGTTGATGGTCGAGATCACCAGCACCGGCCCCATGACATTGGGCAGGATATGCTTGGCCATGATCGGCAGGCCGCGGATGCCGATGAGGCGCGCGGCATGGACGTAATCCTTGTTGCGCTCCACCATCGCGGAAGCACGCACCGTGCGAGCGTATTGCGCCCAGTGCGAAAGGCCGATGGCGAAGATGATGACGAACAGCGCCGTCGTCTCGTGCTGGTTTGGCGGGATAAGACCGCGCGCGACGCCGAACACCAGCAGCGCGATCAGGATCGCCGGGAACGACAGCTGGATATCGGCGATGCGCATGATGATCAGCTCCGTGCGCCCACCGACATAACCCGCGATCAGTCCAAGACTGATGCCCAGCGTCATGGAAAAAGCGACCGAACAGAAGCCAACCAGGAGGGATACGCGCGTGCCGTAAAACAGCGCAGAAAGCATGTCCCGGCCCTGCGCATCGGAGCCGAGGGCGAACAGCATGTTGGAGCCGATGCCGCGTTCCATCGGATGGGTGAAGCCATCCATCAAATTGAGTGCTGCGGGATCAAAGGCATTTTGCGGCGAGATCAAAGGCGCAAAAAGTGCCAGCAGAAAAATGAACACAGTGACACAAGCCGCAACCATGGCAACGGGCGTGGCTTTGAAAGAAAGCCAGAGATCGCTGTCATTGAGGCGCTGGGAAAACGTCGGGCGCGGAATATCGGTCACCGACTCATCTCCCCTGGCTCTTCGCACCTGTACGCAGGCGCGGATCAATCAGGAAATACAGCATATCGACAATGAGATTGACGATCACGAAAATCATTCCCACGAACATCAGATACGCCCCCATCACGGGGATATCCACGACCTCGACGGATTTGACGAACAGCGCGCCAAGGCCCGGCCAGTTGAACACCGTCTCGGTGACCAGTGCGAAAGCCACGATGGAGCCGAGTTGCAGACCGGTGATCGTCACCACCGGGATCATGGTGTTCTTCAGTGCGTGGCGGAAGTTGATGGAACCATCGGTGAGGCCGCGGGCGCGGGCAAAGCGGATGTAATCGGCCCGCATGACCTCCAGCATTTCCGAACGCACCAGACGCATGATCAGCGTCAACTGGAAGAAGGCGAGAGTGATGACCGGCAGGACCAGCGATTTGCGCCCGCTTTCCGTGAGCAATCCCGTTGTCCACCAGCCGAAAGCAACCGTCTCGCCCCGCCCGAATGTGGGAAGCCAGCGCAATGTGACCCCGAAAATGTAGATCAGGCCGATGCCGATCAGAAATGTCGGCAGCGAGACGCCGATCAGAGACAGACTCATCACGATATTGGCAGCAATGCCTTCGCGCCTTAGCGCCGTATAAATACCAAGGCCGAGGCCAAAAATCAGGGCAATGGCGCCTGAGATGACGGCAAGCTCGATGGTGGCTGGCAATCTCTCTCGCAAAAGCGCTGCAACCGGGCGGCCCTGACGATAAGAGATACCAAAATCCCCCTGCGCGGCATTGCCAATGAAACGGCCAAACTGAAGCAGCATGGGATCATTCAGACCCAGCGAATCTGCCAGTTCCTGCCGGTCTTTCAGTGTCGCATCCTGACCAACAATGCTGGCCACGGGGTCGCCCACGTAGCGGAACATCGAAAACGCGATGAAGGCGACGGCCAGCATGACCATGAGTGCCTGCAGGACGCTACGGATGAGATAACCCAACATGGATACAGCAGTAGCTTATCCCGTACGGATTCCAAGACCTTGCGCGTGCAATTTATCATTTAGCGTCAGTCAAAGGCATCAAACGCCTCGATGCATCACACCGCTCTTGCAGAAATCTCGGTCTCGCCGTGATGGATGGGCTGCTGACCCATTCTACCCACACAGCGACGGTTCAAAAAACGCGGACGACGCTCCTTGAGAGGCGAACCGGCGCGGCGCGCGAAGGCGTATTGGCCCGGTTCGTCGACAGGCTGAAGCCGCCCTTCCGCATCCTCAACCAGCAAGGCAAGGCCGAGCATCATGGCATAGCGACGCCAGAGAGCGATGATATCCGTATCGTCAGATGTGCGCGAAAGAACCAATTCCAGGCTCGGATCGATATGCAACAGGACAATCTCGAATTCCCCACCTTCGCTGGCCGCCCGCAGATTGACACCGCGATAGCTCGCAGTTGGTACGTTCACCCAGGTTTCGAGCCCTGCAATCTTGCGGTTGATGCGAACCCATTCGCGGTCAGCCGCGATCCGCAGCATCCCGTCTTCCGACTTTGCACAGGGTGCAGATGTGTCCGAGAGAGCCTTTGCAGCTTGCAAACGGCCATCTCCAAAACGACTGCCGTCGCCTTTTCTCTGTTTCGCACTGGCCAATCCTGCCGCCATTGTACTGCCCCTCAACCACCCTGGGAAAGGACAAATGCCTTTCCTCTGTTTGTTGCTCAGAAGCTGCATGAAAAAATCTGGCGAAGCCTTAAGCGGGGTGGTTAAAGGCTGGTATCTTTGCTGCAAAAGCGGCAGAACCAGTTGGCATGATTGACAGCGCGTTACACATTTCAGGAGAAAGCCATGCCTATTTTTATCGATGACCTTAAAAGTCTCGCCCTGGTCGGCGCCTTGAAGACGAGTGGCATCTATATTGCCCTCATCATCGTGATGGCCATTGTGCTGACGGCATTCGTCATTCTGCAACGGCGGAGCAAGCTGATCGGCATCGGTGACGGTGGTGACAAGACAGTGGCTCGAATGGTCAGGGTCCATGGCAATTTCACGGAGAATGCACCCTATGCCATGGCTCTGCTGATCCTTCTGCCCATGCTCGGCGCTGGCAGCACGATCATTCACATCGTCGGCGGCCTGTTTCTGATCGGACGGATCGGGCATGCCTATGGATTGTCGCAATCCGCGGGATCCAGCCTTGGCCGCGTCGGGGGCATGGTGCTGACTATCATCTCTTTCCTGATTGGTGCCGGGGCGCTTTTGCTGGCGGCCTTTTCGCGCTGATGTCTGACGGAATGCAGACAGAAACCGTGCAGGCGCTTGAAAACCTGCAACAGGATCTGGCGCTTCTTGTAAGTGCCGCCGTTTCAGCGGGCGATGCTGCACTCCAGTTCTTTCGCCAGGGCGAGGAAACCAGCGCAGCAATCACCTACAAGGACGGCAATTCGCCCGTAAGCGAAGCAGATATCGCCGCAAACGATATTCTCGAAGGCATGCTGCGGGCGGCGCGGCCTGATCATGCCTGGGTCTCGGAGGAAACCTTGGATGATGAAACCCGCCTTGCGGCCCGCCGCCTGTTTGTTGTTGATCCGATTGACGGCACACGCGCCTTCATAGCCGGTAAACTGGAATGGTGCGTTTCGGCAGCGCTTGTCATCGATGGGATGCCTGCCGCTGGTGTGATTCATCTGCCTGCGCTTGGCATCACCTATCAGGCGGCCTTTGGTCTTGGTGCCTTCGCCAATGGGAAAAGGCTCGTCTGCTCGCAGCAGACACGCCTCAAGGGGGCGCTCTGCGCTGGTCCAAAATCTGCACTGGAGCAGCTTCAAAAGAGCGTTGAGGGTGACCTGCGCCTTATGCCGCGTGTCCCATCGCTGGCCTACAGGCTGGCCATGGCGGCCGATTGCACGGTCGATCTGGCACTTGCATCGACCGGAGCGCATGACTGGGATATTGCGGCGGCGGATATCATTCTTCGTGAATCCGGTGCGGGACTGGTTGATCTCGACCACCAGCCGCTGGTCTATAACCGTATGTCCCTGAAGCGAAATGCACTTTGCGCTGGCCCTGCTGCGTTGACTTTGCAGGCGGCACGCGTCCTTGGCTTGCACAGATAGCTTGTGGAGGTTACGACCGCGCAACGCGTTACCCAAAATCCGAGGACACTATGACAGAAAACGCAAAACCTGCCCAGAAAATCAAGGCTGAAAGCAAGCAACTGCTGCATCTCGTGTTTGGCGGCGAATTGACCAATATCGACAGTGTCGAGTTCAAGGATCTCTCCAAGCTCGACATCGTGGGTATGTTCCCCAATTATGAAACGGCCCGGCGTGCCTGGAAGGCGAAGGCACAGCAAACCGTTGATCAGGCCCAGACGCGCTATTTCATCGTGCACATGCACCGATTGCTCGACCCGGAAACGGACACGCATTGAGAGCGTGATGCTCAAGAAAATACTCAAATCGCGGAAGGTTCTGCGCGGCGTCGGCTGGGCCATGGGGGCCTACCTGAAGCTTGTGAAGCGAACCACGTCCTTTGTTATCGAACCGCATGATTTTGACGGCTATGTCGACAGTCTTGAGCCCTTCATCGTCACCATGTGGCATGGCCAGCATTTCATGATTCTGTTTGCCCGGCGTCCGCAAGACAAAAGAGCCGTGATGATCTCCCGCCATGGCGATGGTGAAATCAATGCGGTTGCAGCGGAAGCCTTCGGCTTGCGCACGATCCGGGGATCAGGTGCCCAGCGGCGGGATCAGATCCGCAAGCGCGGCGGCGCTGAAGCCCTGCGCGCGGGCCTTGGTCTCCTGGCAGAGAATTATTCTCTCGGCGTCACCGCCGATGTTCCGAAAGTCTCGCGCGTGGCCGGGCGCGGCATTGTGGTTCTGGCTCAGCTTTCAGGGCGGCCGATGGTGCCCGTCGCGGTTGTAACGAGGCGGCGCATCGACTTCAGGAACTGGGATTGCAGCAGCATCGGATTGCCTTTTGGCAAAGGGGCGATTGTCGTCGGAAAGCCAATCTTTGTTGAGCGAAAGGCCACGCCTGCCGATATCGAGACCGCAAGGATCGCCGTGCAGAGCGAACTTGATCGGGTGCATGCGCGCGCCTATTTCCTGATTGGTGACCGTGACCCCGGCGCTGATCGACAGCATGTCCTGGAAGCCCGCGTTGCGGCAGCAAGCAAAGCGACAGAGACATGATGAAGCCAGGCAGACCCTTCTCGATGCGCGCTTATGCCGGCATCTCGCAGCTTGCATATCCTGTAATCGGGCCATTGCTTGCCAACCGTCGCAAGCGCGGCAAGGAAGATCCTGTGCGCTCTCCCGAGCGCAAGGGCCATGCAAGCCTGCCCAGACCGGATGGACCGCTGATCTGGCTGCATGGCGCAAGCGTGGGCGAAGTTGTCTCGCTCCTGCCCATTGCGGAACATTTCGCCGCCAAGGGCTTTGCCCTGCTTGTCACCTCCGGCACTGTCACATCAGCGGAAGTCGCGGCGCGGCGTTTGCCGAAAGGTGTGATGCACCAATACGTGCCGCTGGACCTGCCAGCTTATGTCAAACGCTTCCTGGCGCATTGGAAGCCCGATATCGGCGTTTTTGCCGAATCTGAACTCTGGCCCAATCTCATTCATGCCGCGCATGCACAAGGCACCCATCTCGTCATTGTGAATGCACGCATGTCGGAGCGTTCCTTCAAGCGCTGGAAGCGTTTGCCCGCGTTCATTACAGCCATGCTTGCCCGTTTTGAACTGGTTCTGGCGCAGACTGAGGCGGATGCAGAGCGGTTGCGGATACTGGGTGCCCCACGGGTTCAGGCCATTGGCAACCTGAAGTATGACGTCACGCCACCACCTGCTGAGCCCAAAAAGCTTTCCCTCATCCAAAATGTCGCCAAGGGACGCCCTGTCTTCGTTGCTGCAAGCACACATGCGGGCGAAGAGGAACTGATTGCGGCAGCACACCGGCTTGCCCGGGAAAAGTTGCCGGGCCTGCTCACGATCCTCATTCCCCGCCATCCCGACCGTGGGCTAGAAATCAGTGAAATGATTTTCCGGACCGGCCTGAGCGTCTGTCGCCGCGCGGATGCGGCGGTTCCGGATCGGTATACCGATATCTATGTGGCCGATACGATTGGCGAACTTGGTATCTTCTATCGTCTGGGTCAACTCACCTATCTCGGCGGTTCCCTTGTGCCTCGGGGAGGACAGAACCCGATAGAACCGGCCAAACTGGGCAATGCCATCCTGCACGGTCCGCATGTTCATAATTTCACGGAGGTGTATGATTCACTCGCGCAAGGCCAGGGTGCCTTCGAGGTGACCGATGCAGAAATGCTGGGGGCGTCCATCACAAGACTTTTACAGAATCCATCCCTTTTGAAGTCGATGGCTGCGGCCGCATCAGACTGCGTGACCAAGCTGACCGGTGCCAATCATCGGACGATCCACGCGCTGGAGCCATTGCTGATGCAGGTGCATCTGGAGCAGAACGGATGAAATCCCCCGCATTCTGGAATGAGGCACCGGGTTACAAAGCCCGGTTTCTCGGTCCATTTGGCTGGCTCTATGGAAAGGTGACGGCTGCGCGCATGCATGCATCCGGAGCATCTGCCGGCATCCCCGTTGTCTGCGTTGGCAATTTTACAGCGGGAGGCGCGGGCAAAACGCCTGCAACCATCCTTGTTGTGGCCTTGCTACAGCGCCTTGGCGAGACGCCTTTTATCCTGTCACGCGGGTATGGCGGCAGCATAACCGGACCCCTGCTGGTTGATCCGCAAAGGCATACAGCGACTGCGTGTGGTGATGAACCCCTGCTGCTGGTGCGCCATGCGCCGACAATTGTTGCGGCGGACCGGATTGCCGGAGCGGCCTTCGCCAAAGAGCATGGAGCCAGCGTGATCGTCATGGATGACGGGCTGCAAAATCCATCCCTTCGCAAGGATTTCAGCATCGCAGTGGTGGATGCGGCGATTGGGCTTGGCAACGGATATTGCCTTCCCGCCGGTCCCTTGCGCGCGCCACTCGCATCACAGATGCCCAGCACAGATGCTGTCTTGCTCATCGGCACGTCAGCAGAGTGCCAATCCCGTGCCGCTTTGTTCGCTCCCTTCAGCAAGCCTGTGCTGCATGCAGAGCTCAAGGCATCGTCAGTTCACCTCAGCCCCTTGCAAGATATTCCGCTTCTGGCTTTTGCCGGCATCGGACGGCCTGCCAAGTTCTTTGAAACCCTGCGCTCGGCGGGCCTGAGGCTGGTCCAAACCCAAGGCTTTGCCGATCATCATCCCTACACGTCAATCGATATCGCGGGCTTGCGCGAGGAGGCATCCAAAAGCGGATTGCAGCTTGTGACGACAGAGAAGGATGCCGTTCGACTTGCCTATCCCAGAGAGGATATTGCTGTCCTGCCAGTGCGCCTTGAGGCGGACGAATATGCTCTGATCGCGCTGCTTTCGAGTGCGCTTAGCCGTAGACGTTCGGCGAACCTATCTCGCGAAGTTTCGTGAGCACGGCATCCGTTGAGGAATAGGCTTCCTGACGATCGACATTCCAATATTTCAGATCATCAAGCCCGATCGCTGCACCCGTCACGGCACACCGGACATGGCTGCCATTGCGGATGATCTTGAATTCGCCATGAAAATAACGGACTTCCGCTTCCGGATTTGTGGGAAACGAGTGATCCAGCTTGTTCATCATCAGAAGCGATCTTTCGCGCAGGAGGCTTGCATTCAGTTATGCAGGTGTGATTGTAAGATAACCGAATGAGAGCAAAAAAGACAATCATCGCAATGCGTGGTTTTTTTCTCCTGCTTGGCCTCTTGTCAGGACTTTCTGCTGCGCTGGCGCAGGAGCGGGTCGAAATCACTGTCGAGGAAGGTCGCCCGTTGCAGGGCCTTCTGTTCAAACCGGCTGGCCCAGGGCCATTCCCGGCGATTGTCGCACTTCATGGCTGCGGGGGTCTTGCTTCCAGCTCTGCAGCCCTGAGCCTGCGCCATGCGGATTGGGCCAAGCGCCTGAT
Organism: Hyphomicrobiales bacterium; assembly: GCA_031401875.1. Classification (GTDB taxonomy): domain Bacteria; phylum Pseudomonadota; class Alphaproteobacteria; order Rhizobiales; family Beijerinckiaceae; genus JADCCX01. Next base: position 9,409 of record JANNRX010000163.1, read on the forward strand.
CGAAAAGGGCTTCATGGTGCTTTTCCCGGATTCTTACAACTCGCGCGGGCTGGGGCCACAATGCCTCGTCAAAGATCGAACGGTGCGTCCTGGCAAGGAGCGCGTGCAGGATGCACAGGCTGCCAAAGCGTGGCTGCAGGAACGCGCGGATGTCCTTCAGGACCGCATTTCGCTGCTGGGCTGGTCCAATGGCGGCTCCAGCGTTCTGTGGTCCATCGCCTCGGATAAAAAAGGACTTGGCACAAAGCCTGATTTTTATCGTGCCATCGCTTTCTACCCTGGTTGCAGGCTGATTGCGGAAGCGGCGCAGAAACGTGCGTGGCAAAACCGCATACCGATGCTGATCCTGATCGGAGAGGCGGATACCTGGACGCCGGCCGAGCAATGCCGCCAGCTCGTCTGGACAGTCAATTCGAACGGATCGGAAGCACCAGGCAAGGCCACCATCATCAGCTATGCCGGTGCCGTGCATGAGTTTGATCATCCCGACCGCAAACCTACCCGCCGTACCGGCCTGGCTTTCACGGGCGATGATTCCGGCGAAGCCATGGTCGGCACGGATCATGCGGCCCGGGACGATGTCCTGCGTCAGGTCCCGGCTTTCCTGTCACGCTGAAGACTCTGCGCTCACGGCTTGCCAGCATGGCCGATGTTCCCGAGGAAAAAGGCGCTACTTCTCAGGGAAAAGACGCTATTCCTCTGGAAAAAGACCTGGCACATGCGCCTGATACCAGGATTTGAGATCCGACAGAACGGGATGCTCGAGACAGGAGCGGGTGTAATTCTCGATTCTCGGCAGATGTCTGAGATAGGCTGGCTTCCCATCACGCTGGTTCAGACGCGCGAAAATACCGAGAATTTTCGTCGCCCGTTGCGCTCCAAGCGCGGCATAATCCCGTGCAAAAGCCGGAACATTGAAAGCGGGATCAGCGGCACGTCTGAGTTTGGCGTAATATCCCAGAAGCTGAAGCTCCAGACCGGGTTCCAGATCAACGCGCGCATCCTGTGTCAGGCTGACGACATCATAGGCAGCATGCCCCATGACGGCATCCTGAAAGTCGATGATACCGATACGATCACTTCCCTCGCGATCAGGCAACCACATCAGGTTAGGGGAATGATAGTCGCGCAACACCCAGGTTCTGGGTGCCATCATCACCTCGGTGAGAAGGCCTTTCCAGATATTGATGAAGGTCCCGCGCGCCGATGCTGAAAGTCCGTTCCTGCCGCGATGCGGCAGATACCAGTCCAGCATCAGCTCCACTTCGATGAGAAGCGCATCGAGATCATAGGGCGGGATGCGGTATTCGATATCCTCTGATACCGGCAAGCGGTCCGGCAGGGCCTGTTCGTGCAATCTGACAAGCACTTCAATGGCCGTCATATAGCGTTCGCGGTCTGGCTTGCCATCGACGAGAACTGTTTCATTGCCCAGATCTTCAGTCAGCAACAGGCCTGCACGCAGATCCATCGCCTTGATCTCAGGAGCAGAAAAGCCTTTGTCCCGCAACCCGTTGGCCAACGCCACAAACGGTTTCACATCCTCCGCCAACCGCGCAATCGCGCTATAAGGCTTGCCATAGCGCACGGGCGGACCATCGGGACGAGGCGGTGATATCATCAGGATGGCGGATTTTTCGCCATGCGTCAGACGCTCATAGGCCCGGACAGAGGCGTCTCCCAGCATATACGCGCGCTTTGCATCCTTCCAGCCGCTGGTGCTGAGCAACTTCTCGATGGCCTTCATCGTGCCAACACGCTGGGACCATGTGCCATAACCCGTAACTACCGCGACGCGGTATTCAGGGCCCTCCTCGGGTTCAAGGATAAACCCGATATCCAGACGGTCAGGACTGAGCGCATCACCCGCCCGATCAGCCCATTCGACGATGACCAGCGCGCCATCGGCGTTTTCATCCCACCCCAGCTCGATCAATTCTTCCGGTGCGGCTATACGGTAGAGATCGCAGTGCACGATCTTGTATTTCGGCGCGTCATAGACCTGCATCAGCGTGAAGGTAGGGCTTGGGACCTCAAGCTCCGGATCGCCGGACAGACTGCGAATAAGAGCCCGCGCGAAGGTTGTCTTGCCCGAGCCCAGATCACCTGTCAGGGTCACTAGCGTGTCAGGTCCCAGTTCCACAGAGATATCACGGGCGAAACGCTCGGTGCTGTGAATGTCAGGAAGATCAATGACCCAGGTTGTCTCTTGTGAGGCATGTCCGGAACGCATGGATTTCAGGCCGCCTTCTCGTTGTGAACAAGAGACTGCTCTCGTCCATCTGCCACATCAAGGGGAAAGCGGCAGGTTACAACAGTCCCCTCCCCTTCGGCAGAAGTAAGGCTAACCGTGCCCTTGTGCAGTTCGACGAAAGCCTTGACCATGGAAAGCCCCAGACCAACGCCGCGGTGCCTGGAACCCTCGGTATGGCTCTCGAAGCGTTCGAAGATGCGCGGTAATGCTTCCTCGGGAATGCCGCGCCCCTGGTCGCGCACACTCAGCACCATCGCATTCTTCTCGCGGGAAGCTGCAATGATGATGGTTTGTCCGGCCGAGGAAAAGCCGACCGCATTGGAAACAAGATGGAACAGGATCTGACGGATACGCTGTGAATCCGCCGGGAAGCTTCCAACCGATGCTGCAATCTCATGGCGGAGTTTGACACCGGCTTTTGTCAATCGGTCGGCCAGGGCTGTTGCGACAGATTCAATCTCGTCAGCAGGTGCCACCTGATCAAGCGTCAGTTCCATTGTGCCGGCGTCCAGCGAAGCAAGATCAAAAATGTCATTCATCAGAAACAGCAGGGCGTCGGCGGATTGTTTGGCCGAGCGGGCGTAGTCCTTCTGCTTGTCGTTCAGAGCACCAATCGTTTCATCGGCAAGCATTTCTGCGGCCATGGTGACGCTTTGCAGGGGAGTCCGCAGTTCGTAGGAGACGTTCTTGATAAATTCGTTCTTGACCCGGGCAGCAATCTCCAGCGCCTCGTTCTTCTCCTTCAGGAACAGTGCATTGTTTTCATCCGCCGTCACATCCGCAAAGGTGACCAGCGTCGCACCATCAGGAAGGGGGGCCGTGGCGCAGTCAATGGTGAGATGATCAGCCCGCGCCTCCTTGAACGAGAGGCTTTCTCGGGCATCCTTGAGGCCAGTGATCGCCTCCCGCAACGCCACCCAGGTCGCGTTGCCTTCTGCCAGCGGTGTATTGCGGATAACTTCATCGATATGTGGATTATTCTGAAGCACTTCGGGATGCAGCTGCCAGAGCGCAGAAAAAGCAGCATTGGCGAGCTTGAGCTTGCCGTCCGAGCCGAACACGGCAACCCCTTCCTTGAGACTGTCGAGTGTTTCACTCTGGACCCGGGAAAGCGCCTTGAACTGGGCCTCCATGGTGACGCGCTCTGTCATGTCGTCATAAACATAGTTCAGCCCGCCATCAGGTGTGGGGCTGGAGACAACCCGCAGGATACGTCCATCCGGAAGATGCCAGATCTGCTCGGATGTTTCGCTTTTCTGATAGGCTTCGAGCAAGGATTGTTTCCAGCTCCGAAAATCGACCTGCTCCGGAATTTTTCTATCCGCTCGCAAGCGATCAATGATTTCGCCATCCCCGGGCAGGGTCTTCAGGAAGCCCGCGTCAAGATTCCAGAAGGCCTGATAAGCGGCATTGTTGAAACGCAGTCGCTGCTTGCGGTCAAAAATCGCGACAGCAATCGGTAACTGGTTCAAGGTCCGCACATGGGTCGCCATCTCGGCTTCAAGCTGAACGCGCAGCAACTCGCGTTCGGAAGCATCCACGCCGATACCGCCAGAGCCGAAGGGTGTTCTGGCATCCACCACCTCGATCACACTGCGCTTGCCGGCCATGATGGCCGTGACCTGACCTTTGTATGGCTCTGTCGCATTCTCCACAGCGATGCGTTCCCTCTGTGGTCTGTCAATCAGCTCTGCCCCCTTGCTGATCACCTCATTGGGATGTCTGCAATCCACTGCATCCGCATAGGACTTGTTGACCCATGCCAGGCGTCCATCCGGATAACGCAGCCAGACGGGCTGGGGCAGGGCATCGAGAACGGCATGGAGCGCCGCCATTTCTCCCGCAAGACGGCCAAAGCCCTCTTCCGCCTTGATCCGCTCAAGCCTGTCACCCGAGACTTCCCGGATGCGCATAACAGCGCGGCCAGCCACGGCACGGCCATCGATTTCGAGATGCTTGCCTTCAGTGCCATCGACGGACAGTGAAAAAGCCTCACCGCGCTCTTTCAGCTTGTCGACAAGCAGTTCAAGGCGCTTGGCATCCTGAGCGGGCAACCATTGGGTAAACCCAAGAATGCGGCGCGGTGCACCAGCCCCGACAATGAGGCTCGAATCGCCTTCAATAGCGGGGTCGCTGGACGCATCGCGCCAGGCGACAACCACATGGCGCTCGCCAGACATGAACAGATCAGCGCGTTCCAGCCGCGCCTGCATATCGCCGATCTCGGCATCCTGCCTCGCCAGGCGTTTCACCCACTTCTGCCGCCCGACAATATGCAGGATCGCCGTGGTCGTCGTGAGGATGACAAGGCCCGCGAAGATGAGCCCAAGCGGCCCTGACATATCCATGATGACGGGGGCGCCACTCTCGCGCGTCAGGATAGACAGCCTGAGGCCCGTTTCACTGGCGAGAACATTTGTGGTTCCTGCAAGGGATGCAAACACAGAAACGCCCGCGCGCAATCGTGCGGCGGACCTTGCCCCCTGTGTTCTGCTGGCCTCCATGGCCATGAGTCCAACCTCACGTCTTTCTGCTGGCCCGGCTCAAGCAGCCGCAAACCGAATCAGTTTGACACTAGCGTTGCGATGACTCGGTGAGGAAGTGGTTAAGCAAAAGAAAAAGCCCCGCAAAATGCGGGGCTTGAAACAGAAAGTGAACAGAATGGAATCTCAGTAGCGATAAAGCTCTGGCTTGAACGGGCCCTGCTCTTTCACGCCAATATACTTGGCCTGCTCCTTGTTGAGGATGGTCAGTTTTGCACCAACCTTTTCGAGGTGAAGTGCCGCAACCTTTTCATCGAGATGCTTTGGCAGGGTGAACACCTTGTTCTCGTATTGCTTGTGATTGTTCCACAATTCAATCTGCGCCAGTGTCTGGTTAGAGAATGAGCAGGACATCACAAAGGATGGATGACCCGTGGCATTGCCGAGGTTCACAAGGCGACCCTGCGACAGCAGGATGATGCGGCGGCCCGACGGAAACTCAATCTCGTCGACCTGCGGCTTCACGTTGTCCCATTTGAAGTTCTTCAGGCCAGCGACCTGAATTTCCGAATCGAAGTGGCCGATGTTGCAGACAATGGCGCGGTGCTTCATGGCGCGCATGTGGTCCACGGTGATGACATCGAGGTTGCCCGTCGCCGTGACGAAAATATCGGCGCGGGGTGCCGCATCTTCCATGGTGACGACTTCATAGCCTTCCATCGCCGCCTGAAGCGCACAGATCGGATCGATCTCGGTGACGAGCACGCGGCACCCAGCCTGGCGCAACGATGCTGCCGAGCCTTTGCCCACGTCGCCATAACCGGCCACGACTGCAACCTTGCCAGACATCATGACATCTGTACCACGGCGCAGGGCGTCGACCAGCGACTCACGGCAACCATAGAGGTTGTCGAACTTCGACTTGGTGACGGAATCGTTCACGTTGATCGCCGGGAAAGGCAAACGGCCCTGCTTGGCGATTTCGTAAAGACGATGCACGCCCGTGGTGGTTTCTTCTGACACACCCTTGATGGAATCACGGCATTTGGTGAGGAAACCTGGGTTTTCTTTCACGATGCGCTTGATCAGCGCGAAGAAGATGGTCTCCTCCTCGTTGCTGGGCTTGTCGAGGAATTCCGTCTTGCCGGCTTCGGCTTCTGCGCCGAGGATGATCAGCATGGTGAGGTCCCCACCATCATCGAGAATCATGTTGGGAACGCCGCCGTTGCTCCACTGGGCCGTCTTGTAGACATATTCCCAATACTCTTCGAGCGTTTCGCCCTTGATGGCGAAAACAGGCGTTCCGGTCACTGCAATCGCCGCCGCAGCATGATCCTGCGTCGAATAGATATTGCAGGATGACCAACGCACATCAGCGCCGAGTTCCTTGAGGGTTTCAATCAGTACCGCTGTCTGGATCGTCATGTGGAGGCAACCTGCGACACGCGCGCCCTTGAGAGGATGCTTGCCTTCATGCTCGCGGCGAATTGCCATCAGGCCAGGCATTTCGTCCTCGGCCATATTGATTTCCTTGCGGCCCCATTCAGCCAGCTTGAGGTCTGCGACGATGTAATCCTTGGCGATAGCCATGTGACGGTCCTTCGGTGTGAGACATTTGACGTGGCGCGTCTATAGCAGAGCCTGCACGACGCGGCAATAAGGATATAAAGATTTCTTTATGTCGCCATAGACAGGGACTCCAGGACGCCAGTCGGCCTGTAAGCCGGGTTCTGTATGGCCGGGTTGCCCCGGCGTGACGGCCATTCATCTGCGGCGGCGCTTGCGCGACACCTGATGCAACCAACCCGGACGACAGCCTGAAGCCGAGGCCTGAAAACCCGAAGGTCTTCGCGCCGTCCCTATTCGGTCTTGCTCCCGGTGGGGTTTGCCATGCCGGTTCCGTTACCGGTCCCGCGGTGCGCTCTTACCGCACCTTTTCACCCTTGCCTTCTTGCGAAGGCGGTTCGTTCTCTGTGGCACTGTCCCTGGGGTCACCCCCGGCGGCCGTTAGCCGCCACCGTGTCTCCATGGAGCCCGGACTTTCCTCTGCGATCTCTCACAGCGGCCGTCCAGCCGACTGGCGAGTGGATGGCCTAGGCGCGATGGAGCGATGGGTCAAGAGCGGCCTGAGGCAGGCTTGATCGCGGCAAGACGCCCGAGAAGAACAACACCCACCACCGCAAGCGCAAAAAACAGCGTCGCCGGTTCGATTGATTCGCCCAGAAAAACGGCCGAGACTGCAAGCGTGGCAAAGCTCTGCAAAAGCTGCACCTGGCTCACCCGGGCAACCCCACCCAAAGCCAGACCGGCATTCCAGGCAAAGAAACCGAGATACATGCTCATGACCGCCGCATAGGTAAAGCCAAGCCAGGCAGATGTCCGAACGGCGGAGACATCTGCCGGCATCAGCCATAGTGTGAGCGGTATCGTCACCGGCAGCGAGAAAACCAGAGCCCAGCTGATCACTTCCCAGCCCGGCATCTGCCGGGACAGGCGACCCGAGAAAGCATATCCGACCGCGCAGACCACGACCGAGCAAAACAGATACAGGTCCCCGAGCACAACCTGCATGCCGGATTCTCGCAGTGCAAAAACCACCACATCAGTCGTAGACTTAAGGCCTAATATTTTCTTGGACTCACTAATCAATTCTTCCGGTAGATCTAGTGTTGTACGCATGCAAATTGGTATAATTCATATGCATATAGATGTAAATTAGTTGGATTTTTCTGTGGGCTCTTGACTTAAGCCTTCAATTTGCAAGAATAGGACATGAATCGATAAGTATGACTTTTATACCTCTATCTTTGTAAC
>JANNRX010000164.1:0-1831 GCA_031401875.1 Hyphomicrobiales bacterium
GCCATCACGCCGTAATGTGGGGAGGCGTCGCTTTTCTTCGGGTATGGATTGGCCGGGGAGGCGGCGTGGGCAGCGCCGGATATCTGGAGGCAGGCGCAAAGCAGCACCAGGCAACGACAGACCATGTTCATCTACGCAACCCTGCACGCCATGCTTGTTCCCGGACAAGAATGCCGCAGGCATGCTCAACAGGCCGTTACCGTACTCACGCGAAGGCGGTGTTTCGGGTTGATAGCGTTAAGACAATGTGAAGGTGAGACCTATTCCTCGACAGGTTCGTCAACGGGCATCGGTTTGCCTGCGAGGACAGGCAGCGCCTGGACAGGCCCGGCTGTCACCGGCGTTACCGGTTCGACCCGCTGGGCCACCTGTGGCACGGGCGGCCTGCGGCCTTGTGTCCAGGTCTGTGTTGCGACGTCATACTGGCCCGTCACCCAGCCCTGAAACTCCGATTTCGTGCCGACGAAGGCATTCTTGTCGACATTGCCGCGAATGCCGGGGATCTGCGCTGTGGCCGTGAACTGCCAGAATGACGGACGGCGATTGACATAGCGATCCTCCGGCGGCGCAGCAACCGAGCGGAGCCAGAACGGGTAAATATTGAATTCAGACTCGCCCTGCAGCACCTCCTTGTGGAAGGTGATATCGGTGTAGATCACAGGCCGCTTGCCGGTCAGTTGCTCAAGCTCGCGCAGCATCAGCCGGACCTTTTCCAGCGCCAGCTCGCGTGGCACCTTTCTCGGGCAGGTTTTCGAATGGCCATTCCACTCCAGGTCAAGGACCGGGGGCAGGGCAGTCGGGTCGCTCGGGATATGCTGCTTGAACCAGAGCGCCTGCTCATGGGCCGGGCGGCACCAATAGACGAAATGATAGGCCCCGACGGGCAGGCCAGCAGCCTTGGCGCCCTGATAGTTGGCCACGAATTTCGGATCGACATAATCGCCGCCCTCGGTTGCCTTGATATAGGCAAAGCCGATGCCGGAGGCCTTCACCGCCTGCCAGTTGATATCACCCTGATAGCGGGCGACGTCGATGCCGTGGACCGGATAATTATACGCGCGGGCAACACCGGGGTGCGTCAGCGACCGGCCGCTGTGCTCGGCAATGCCGCAGCCGGACAGGGCGATGACAAGCCCGAGTGCCGCAAGGCGGCCGGGCAGCGAGAAAGGGCGGCGTGATCTGTTCCTGGTCATATCCAACTGATCTTACAAACAGGTTTAGGTTTTGTTGACGATGGCTGTCCCTGGCCAGCCCAGACGCAAACATCCGCGATCACGACAGTCCAAACCAGAGCGTTGCGATACCCAGAAAAACAAAGAAACCGACAACATCTGTCACTGTGGTGACAAATGTGCCGGATGACACAGCCGGATCGATCCCCAGCCTGTCAAGCGTGACAGGGATGGCAACGCCGGCGAAGGCACCAGCTATCAGGTTCGTGACCATGGCAAGGCCGATCACGAGGCCAAGGCCCGGATTTGCAAACCATAATGCAGCCGTCAGGCCGGTGATGACGGCGAAGGCAAAGCCGTTGATCAGGGCGACGATGATCTCGCGCTTGAAGAAGCGGCGGAAGTTGGCACTGACCAGCTCGCGCGTTGCAAGCGCCCGCACGGCAACGGTCATGGTCTGCGTCGCGGCATTGCCGCCCTGGCTGGCGACGATGGGGGCCAGCACGGCCAGCGCCACCATCTTTTCGATGCCGGCCTCGAACATCTTCATCACGGCGGCCGCCAGAAAGGCCGTCATCAGATTGATGAGCAGCCAGCGAAAGCGGCTCTTGGCGATGGCGGGAACCGAATCGGACAGTTCCTCGTCGCCGGCAACGCCA
>JANNRX010000165.1:0-5639 GCA_031401875.1 Hyphomicrobiales bacterium
AATACAAAAGCTAGGGCCTGTCGTCAGTTAGGAACAAATGGTGGATGAGATCGAAACGGGCCGAATGCAAGGACAAAAGACGCGCCGATAGCAGCGCTATCGGGAAGGTTTTTGTCCTTGCAGGCGGTCCGTTTCCATCTCACCATGCTCAAAATTCTTTCTTTGAGGGCGGCGAGGAAAAATGATCCATTGTTTCGCGCTTCTGTCTCGCAAACCGGACGGTTTGCTTCGCCAGAACCGCTTCACACTGAACCATTTTTCCTCGCGTCCACCATCTGTTCCTAACGGACGACAGGCCCTGAATATGCCGCTTTCTTTCCGCTGAAATCAGGCAAGGTCAAGGCGAAAAATCCGACATATCCAGTGCCTTGACAAAGAGCACTTTCAACGCAGCAAACATTGCCTAAAATTAATGACCAAAATTCACCATTCGGTTCCATTTCCGCTTGCATCGCAGGCGATCTGTAGTATGCATCCGCTTGCCCTATTTCGCACGTGCCTGTGGTTGCGTGCCGGTCGGTGGATCTCCGGACAAGAGGCCGGAAAAACGCCAACAGTGCTTGAAGTGGTTGATGGAAACTTCCATCGCTTATCACTTCGCGGACCGGCAGCCGGAGGCGAAAACCGGCGGCCCTGCCCGAAGCAGGTGACGCAGCTCAAAGCAACGACGGATCGGGCTTTTTTAGACTCGTGTCGGCCCCTCCAAAGGCCGGCGAACTAAAGAGGCTTGTCCATCTTGCCGGCCGTGCGGAGGGAATAATCCCCCCAATCGAAGACGGGTTCCCTTGAAGCGAAAGCTTTGAGGCTTCATTCGTCTACGGCGTTTCGCGCTGACGCAAGTCAGCACGGGAAGTCAGTTGAATGCTGCGCGTCTCCACAATGCGCATCAATCGGCGAAGCTCCCGACTGGGTTCACTCTGAAGCAGGCCAAGGACGCGCTCCTGGCAGCTGTCTTGGGGGATTAAAATGACTGACCGTATTCGTGAATTCCTGCGCAATCGCCGTGAAGACGGCCCGATCCTTGTCGTCGACAAGTCCATCGTGCGTGACAATTATCTCGCTTTTGCCAAGGCTCTTCCTGACACGCGCGTCTATTACGCCGTGAAGGCAAATCCCGATGCGCAGATCCTCGAATTGCTGACCCAGCTCGGTTCCTGCTTCGATTGCGCCTCCATCGGCGAGATCGAGATGGTGCTTGCCGCCGGTGCCACAGCTGACCGCATTTCGTTCGGCAACACCATCAAGAAGGAGCGCGACGTTGCGAAGGCCTTCGAGAAGGGCATTCGCCTTTTCGCCGTCGATTGTGAAGTCGAAGTGGAGAAGATTGCCCGCGCCGCTCCTGGCTCGAAAGTATTCTGCCGCATCCTCTGTGATGGCAAGGACGCCGAATGGCCGCTATCCCGCAAGTTCGGCTGCGAAGTCGAAATGGCGCCCCGCGTGCTCGAGCATGCCCACCGTCTTGGCCTCAAGGCGCATGGCGTGTCCTTCCATGTCGGTTCGCAGCAGCGCAACACGGGCGTCTGGGACGCGGCTCTCGAGTCGTCGGCCTGGATTTTCCGCGAAATGGCAGAGCGCGGCATCACATTGTCCATGGTCAATCTCGGCGGCGGCTTTGCCACGAAGTATCTCAAGGAGATCCCGGCGGTGGAGAGCTACGGCTCGGCCATCTTCCGGGCACTTCGCAAGCACTTCGGCAACAATATCCCCGAGACGATCATCGAGCCGGGTCGCGGCATGGTGGGCAATGCCGGCATCATCGAGAGCGAGGTTGTCCTCGTCTCGAAGAAGTCCGACAAGGACGCCGTGCGCTGGGTGTATCTCGATATCGGCAAGTTCCACGGTCTCGCCGAGACCATGGACGAGGCGATCCGTTATCCGATCCGCACCCGCCATGATCACAGCGAGATGGGCCCGTGCGTGCTTGCCGGCCCCACCTGCGATTCGGTGGACGTCATGTATGAGAAGACGCCCTACATGCTGCCCTTCAGCCTGGAAATTGGGGACAAGGTGCTCATCGAGGGAACCGGCGCGTATACGACGACGTATTCAAGCCGCGACTTCAACGGCATGGCCGGTCTCACGCAGATCGTGATCTGAGCTCCAGCATCATTCCCTCTCTCCCAGCAAGGCGAGAGGGCACTTTCCCAACCTCCCGTTCGGCGGCCTGCAAAGGCTGGTGCGAGGGCTTCCTTGAATGGAGGCTTTCCATGGACTGCGCTGTCATGCTCTCGGATCTCACCCTTCAAGCCGAAACCCGCTTTGATGTCGCGGCGCGTGAGCGCCTGCTCGATGCGGCCTTCGGCATGAACCGTTACGAGAAAACCTCCGAGCGCCTGCGCGAAGAACGGCTGCCTGCGGATGGCCTTGCCTTTGCACTGAAGGCGAATAGCGGCCTCATCGGCACCATCCGCCTGTGGAACATCAGGGCGGGCGGCGTGCCTGCACTGCTGCTCGGACCGTTGGCCGTGGCGAAGAGCCATGAGGGCATGGGACTTGGCTCGCGGCTGATGCACCATGCGCTGGCAGAAGCAACATCACGCGGCCACAAGGCGGTGATTCTTGTCGGCGATGCGCAGTATTACAGCCGTTTCGGCTTCAAAGCTGAACTGACGAAAAGCCTTGTGCTGCCTGGCCCGGTGGAGCGAGAGCGGTTCCTTGGATTGGAACTTGCCGCGGGCGCCTTGGCAGATGCCAGGGGTCTCGTCGTCGCTACGGGCACCCGCGCACCGATGCTCCGTCGCAGCGCACGAAGGATCGCGCCTGAGCGAAAGGCGGCTTGAATCTGAGCCGCTCCACTCTCGGGCGGCATAAATCAAGTGACTTTGAAATTTGCGCACCAAGACGCGCTTCCAGTTCATGTCGGAATATGATACATTGAATACAAGTAGCGCTTATTTTCAAGTGAGGAGCTATGCCCACATCAATCCGTCTCGATGCAGCTATCGAGCGACGTCTCGATTTGCTTGCGCAAGAAACAGGCCGCACCAAAGCCTTTTACCTCCGTGAGATTATCACGAAGGGAATTGAGGATATGGAGGATTATTACCGCGCCGAGCAGGTGATGCAGCGTGTAAGGCGCGGCGAGGAGAAGGTCTATTCGCTTGACGAAGTGAGCGCCGAGCTTGGCCTGGACGATTGAGCTATCCGATTCCGCAAGGCGTGATCTGCGAAAACTCGACAGACAGGCTGCGACCAGAATCAGAGACTTTCTCAGGGACCGAGTGGCTACGAGTGACGACCCCCGCGCCGTCGGCAAAGCGACAAGCGGCCCACTTGCAGGTTATTGGCGATATCGCATCGGAGACTATCGCATTGTCTGTGACATTCAGGATCGTCGCGTGACAGTATTCGTCATCCGCATCGGCGATCGGAAAGACGTGTATCGGTGACATTCATCGGTAACGTGCTACTTGACCACATTCGAGCGTCACGCAAAAGCAATACTCGTTATTCTGTCCCTTTTGGAGCCCTCCTGACATGTCCACCTTCCCCATTCACGGCGAAATCACTGGCCCCATCGTGATGATCGGCTTTGGCTCCATCGGCAAGGGCACGCTGCCGCTGATCGAACGGCACTTCAAGTATGATAAGGCGCGCATGGTGGTGATCGATCCCGACGACAAGGATGTCGCCATTCTCGAAAAGCATGGCGTGCGCTTCATCAAGGAGCATGTGACCAAAGCGAATTACAAGAAACTCCTGAAGCCACTGCTGACCGCGGGTGGCGGGCGCGGCTTTTGCGTCAATCTCTCGGTGGACACGTCTTCCGTGGATATCATGGAGCTATGCCGCTCGCTCGACTGTTTTTACATCGATACCGTGGCCGAGCCCTGGGAAGGCTTCTACTTTGATGCGCGCAAGGGCCCGGCCGAGCGTTCGAATTATGCCTTGCGCGAAATCGTGCTGGATGCCCGCCGCCGCAATCCCGGTGGCATCACGGCTGTCTCCTGCTGCGGGGCAAACCCCGGCATGGTCTCCTGGTTCGTCAAGCAGGCGCTGGTGAATCTCGCGGTCGACCTGGGCCTGAAATACAAGGACCCCAAGACCAAGGCGGATTGGGCCGCGCTGATGAAGAAGGCCGGCGTCAAGGGCATCCATATCGCGGAGCGCGATACCCAGCGCTCGAAGAAACCCAAGCCTAAAGATGTCTTCGTCAATACATGGTCTGTCGAAGGCTTCGTCTCGGAAGGCTTGCAACCGGCAGAACTCGGCTGGGGCACACACGAGAAGTGGATGCCGAAGAACGCCAAGAAGCACAAGAAAGGCTGCAAGGCCGCGATCTATCTGTTGCAGCCCGGCGCGAACACGCGGGTGCGCTCCTGGTGCCCGACGCCCGGCGCGCAATACGGCTTCCTGGTGACGCATAACGAAGCGATTTCCATCGCGGACTTCTTCACCGTGCGGGATGACAAGAAGAAGGTCACCTATCGTCCGACCTGTCACTACGCCTATCACCCGGCGAATGATGCCGTGCTCTCGCTGCACGAGATGTTCGGCGCGGCTGGCCAGAAGCAACCGCTCAACCACATTCTTGACGAGAACGAGATTGCTGATGGCATCGATGAACTCGGCGTGCTGCTCTACGGCCACAAGAAAAACGCTTATTGGTACGGCTCGCAGCTTTCCATCGAGGAGACGCGCCGCATCGCGCCCTACCAGAACGCCACCGGCATGCAGGTGACATCCGCCGTGCTCGCCGGCATGGTCTATGCGCTGGAGAACCCGGCCATGGGCATCGTCGAGGCCGATGACATGGATTACAAGCGTTGCCTCGAAGTGCAAATGCCCTATCTCGGTCCAGTCGTGGGCCAGTATACGGACTGGACACCGCTCGATAATCGTCCTGGTTTCTTTCCGGAGGATATCGACATGAAAGATCCCTGGCAGTTTCGCAATATTCTTGTGAGGGATTGATTGTGCACCGGTTGGCGATGCCATGACCTCTATGGTACAAACATGGATGGCTGAGGATAAAGCATGTCAGCGCTCCTAAAGCAGAAACCCCGGTATAATGTTGCAGCGTTTGTCGCGTTTATCCGGCCATTCCCGAACCACGAGCGTTGGGAACTGCTTGATGGCGAACCGATTATGATGGCCCCGCCGAGTGAGCGGCATCAGCGGTTGGTCATGAATATTCTGCGCAAGGTTGACCAACTGGCACGTGGACGAGGTTGCAATGCAACTCCCGGCCTTGGCACACTGAACGATGACATAGACGACTACGCACCCATCCCTGATGTCGTGGTGCGCTGCGGCCCACCTGTATCGGGTGGATACATCACCGATCCTGTGCTTATCGCAGAAGTGCTCTCGTCCAGCACCGCCGCCAATGATCGTGGGCGTAAACTCGAATTCTATCAGACCATCGCAAGCCTCAAAACCATCCTGTTGGTCTATCCCGAGGAACTCCGTGTCGAGCATTGGACGCGAACAGGCAATGGCTGGAAAGATGATATCACCCGGAGTGAGGGCGACGTGCCACTCGAGGGTGTTGGTGGCACGATCACAATGAATGATATCTACGAAGGTCTCGACGGCTGATCAAGCCGCAACTCCATGAGATGGTCGTCGATCACCCGGCCATCCACCAGCTTCACCATGCCACGCTCCGTGCCATAAATAGCGAAGCCAAGGCTTTC
>JANNRX010000166.1:0-3596 GCA_031401875.1 Hyphomicrobiales bacterium
CCTTCAGCTTTGCCGCCATGATCATGCGGGCAGCCGCAATCGCAGTGGCCGCACCACCCATATCCTTCTTCATCAGAAACATGCCGGACGATGGCTTGATATCGAGACCGCCTGTATCAAAGCAGACACCCTTGCCAACCAGCGTCACCTTGGGATGTTTGGGATTGCCCCAGGTGATGTCGATGAGACGCGGAGCCTCCACAGAAGCCCGCCCGACCGCATGGATCAGCGGAAAGTTTTTCTTCAGCAGCGCATCCCCGACAATCACCTTTGCATTGGCGTTGAAGGCTTTTGCCAGATCCAGTGCGGCTTGCGCCAGGGCTGAAGGCGTCATGTCATTGGCCGGCGTGTTGATCAGATCGCGGCCCAGCGCCACGGAATCAGCCATGAGATCCGCCCGTTCACGAATCGTCTTTTCGGGCACCACCAGACCCGCCGGTTCGCGCGCTGACGCCTTGTAACGATCAAAGCTGTAGCTGCCCAGCCGCCATGCCAGTGCGGCCATTGGCAGATCCGATGGTGCTGCGGCGAAATGATAGCTGCCGGCAGGCAGTTCCCTCGGCAAGCGCCCGATCAAGAACGGATCGGGGTTTTCATCCTGATGTGTAAAGACAACACCGCCAAGCTTGCCCCCTTCACCCGGCAGAAGCGCCAATGCGCCAGCCTTGGGTTTATAGGAAATTGCATCAAGATATTCCGCAGCAGGTTTCGCAAGCGAGGCCTTCAGCGCCTCGTAGCTTGTTGATGTCACGAGATGAATGGGGGTGGAGACTTTCGCCAGGGCGAGGAGGGGCATGTGAGCAAGTTCCAGTTTGTTCGCCTGGTAGTATAGAGCTAAAAATCCCTAGCTCCAGAGGCCACCTGAAAGGATCAGTGCGATCGCGCCACCGCAGAAACCCAAAACGCGCGTGGTTGTGGAGACAGACGTCATGACCGGAACACCGCGCAGGTAGGCACTCGCGATATCAAACAGTAAAATCGCGCCCAGCAACCACATCAAAGCGGGTGCTGACTTGAACAATGCGGGGGCTTGCAGGCCAAGAAGGCTCAGACCTGCTCCCGCAAATACGCCAAATGCTACAAAAACCGTTTCAAAACGCATAGCACGCGCTCTCACGTTTGCCTGCGCAATGCAAGAGGCAACGGCACTTTACGCAGCATGCCGATATGCAGATTGACTTCGCACGGACAGCTGCGCAAGTGTCGGCTGTGCAGCGTGATGCGGCTGGCATCATCCCATAGGAGATTTTCATGACGTTGATCCGACGTGTCAGTCGCGCGTTCTGCGCGTTGGGCTTTTGGGCCAGCCTTAGCGTGATCCCGACAGCGGCTCTCGCAGATACCGATCTGATTTTTTGCAACTAGACGGGCTCAAAAGTTCAGGTCGCCGTTGCTTGGATCGATGTGAAGACCAACAAATGGATGATGGGGTCGTGGTATACCCGCGAGGCTGGAGAGTGCAAGTCGCATGGCGCAGTCAAAACAGGTCTGTTCTACTATTACGCTGAAAAAGTGGGTGTGAACTATCATTGGCCCGCGAAAGCCCAGGTCGACAAGACCTATTGCGTTCCCGTTCGTGGCGTCAGGGAATTGGCAACCAGTTCCTGCGCCCAAGGCGAACGCAATCTCGGATTCAAGGGCAGCGTCAGCGGCAAGGGCAAATACACCATCAACCTGAGCTGATGATCGCAGGACTCTGCACGCATTGCGGGCCCGGCAACATTTGACGCCCTTGCCTTACCCCTCGCTTTTCATGACACTGCCGAGTGCGGCCTGTGCTGCGGCCAATCGTGCAATCGGCACACGGTAAGGTGAGCAGGAGACGTAATCGAGGCCGATTGTTTCGCAAAACAGGATCGAAGCCGGATCACCGCCGTGTTCGCCGCAGATGCCTAGCTTGATATCCGGCCGCGTCTTGCGGCCGCGCTCGACAGCCAGTTTCACCAGTTCACCCACCCCTTCCTGATCCAGCGTCACGAAAGGATCATGGGCGAGAATTCCACGCGCCTTGTAGAAGCCGAGGAAACTCGCGGCATCATCACGGCTGATGCCGAGCACCGTCTGCGTCAGATCGTTGGTGCCGAAGGAGAAAAACTCTGCCGTTTTTGCGATATCGCCCGCCAGAAGTGCCGCACGCGGCAATTCGATCATCGTGCCGACCTGATAATCGATGCGCTGGCCGGTTTCCTTGGCAACCGCCGCCGCCATCGCGTCGATGCGATCCTTGACAAGATCGAACTCTGGTTTGGTCATCACGAGAGGCACCATGATTTCAGGCACCACGAGCTTGCCCGTCTTGTTGCCTGCACCGATGGCCGCTTCGAAAATGGCGCGTGCCTGCATCTCGGCAATTTCAGGATAGGCGACGGCAAGACGGCACCCGCGAAAGCCCAGCATCGGGTTGATCTCATGCAGTTCAGCCGCGCGCTGCTTGAGCTTTTCAATAGAGACACCAAGCCCCTTGGCGACACTCTCCATCTCGGCTTCGGTATGCGGCAGGAATTCATGCAGCGGCGGATCGAGAAGCCGGATCGTTACCGGCAATCCCGACATGATCTCGAACAGCTCGGTGAAGTCTTTCTTCTGCATCGGCAGAAGTTTGGCGAGTGCCGCGCGGCGACAATTCTCGTCATCAGCGCAGATCATCTCGCGCATGGCGACAATGCGTTCCTCATCGAAGAACATATGCTCGGTGCGGCTAAGGCCGATGCCCTCGGCACCGAACTTGCGGGCATTCTTTGCATCAAGCGGCGTTTCTGCATTGGTGCGAACCTTCATGCGGCGCACGGAATCGGCCCAGCCCATCAGTGTCGAAAATTCGTTGGAAAATTCCGGCTCCAGCATCTTGACCATGCCCTTGAGCACTTCGCCCGTTGAGCCATCGACCGTGATCACATCGCCCGCTGTCAGCGTGTTGCCGCCAACGATCATCACCTGCTTGGCATAATCAACGCGTATGGTGCCTGCCCCTGAAACGCAGGGTTTGCCCATGCCGCGTGCAACAACAGCTGCATGAGAAGTCATACCACCGCGCGTGGTCAGAATGCCTTCTGCGGCATGCATTCCGTGGATGTCTTCCGGCGAGGTTTCGACACGGACCAGGATAACCTTGCGGCCTGCCTTGCGCGCGTCTTCGGCGGCAGCCGAATTGAACACAATCTCGCCCGATGCCGCACCCGGAGACGCAGGCAGGCCGGTGGCGATGCGATTGCGCTCCGCCTTGGGATCAATGGTGGGATGCAAGAGCTGATCCAGGGCCAGCGGCTCGATGCGCAGGATGGCTTCCTCGCGGGTGATCAGGTTCTCGGAGGCCAGATCAACGGCGATCTTGAGCGAGGCTTTGGCCGTGCGCTTGCCATTGCGGGTTTGCAGCATCCAGAGTTTGCCGCGCTCGACAGTGAATTCCATGTCCTGCATATCGCGATAATGCTTTTCCAGAATGCCATAGATGCGGACAAGCTCGCCATAGGCGTCCGGCATGGCGGCTTCCATCGAAGCCTTGTTTGAACCGGCTGCGATGCGCGCCACTTCTGTAATATCCTGGGGCGTGCGGATTCCCGCCACCACATCTTCGCCCTGCGCGTTGATCAGGAATT
>JANNRX010000167.1:0-1852 GCA_031401875.1 Hyphomicrobiales bacterium
TGCTTTGCGAGCCTCCGCTGGAGAGCCTTCGCGCGCTGATCCGTGAGAGCGCCATTCCGGTCCGGGACGATCTGGCTGAGGCATTGCCGCCCATGGCCGCAGGCCTGTTCGGCTATCTCGGGTATGACATGGTGCGCGAGATGGAGCGGCTGCCCAAGGTCAAGCCGGACACAATCGGCACGCCGGATTCAATTTTCATCCGCCCAACGATCATGGTCATTTTCGACTCTGTTCGTGACGAGATGATGATCGTGACACCGGTGCGTGTCAAAGCGGGTGTTACGGCAAAAATGGCGCGTGAGGCTGCACAAGAGCGCATCGATGCTGTGATCAACTGTCTGGAGACGCCCCTGCCCCGCATGGCGGAAAGTGCTTCCGTCGAGACGACAAGCGTGTCGCATGGCCATTCGAATACATCGCAGGCACGTTATCTCGAGATGGTCGAGGCTGCAAAAGAATACATCCGTGCGGGGGATATCTTTCAGGTTGTCCTGTCGCAAAGGTTTTCCTCGCCGTTCACGCTCGGTGGCTTTGCGCTTTACCGGGCACTCAGACGCGTCAACCCATCGCCCTATCTCTGCTATCTGAATTTCGGTGATTTCGAGATCGTCTGTTCCAGCCCGGAAATCCTGGTGAAGCTGCGCGATGGCAAGGTCACCATCCGTCCAATTGCTGGCACACGCCCGCGTGGCGACAATCGCATGGAAGACATTCGGTTGGGCGAGGAACTGCTTGCGGATGAAAAAGAGCGCGCCGAGCATCTGATGCTGCTTGATCTTGGGCGCAATGACGTTGGCCGGGTTTCCGAGATCGGCTCTGTCACCGTCACCGACAGCTTTTTTCTCGAACGCTATAGCCACGTCATGCATATCGTTTCCAACGTCGAGGGAACAATTCGCAATGGACTGGATGCCCTTGATGCGCTGACGGCTGGATTTCCGGCAGGTACGGTTTCTGGTGCACCCAAGGTGCGGGCGATGGAGATCATCGACGCGCTTGAGACGGACCGGCGCGGTATTTACGCCGGATGCATCGGCTATTTCGGGGCTGACGGCTCGATGGATACCTGCATTGTGCTGCGAACCGCCATTGTCAAAGATGGCATGATGCATGTCACGGCAGGTGCCGGCATCGTCTATGACTCGTCTCCCATCGCCGAACATGACGAATGCATCAACAAATCAAAGGCCCTGTTTCGGGCGGCAGAAGAGGCAGGGCGCTTTGCCGCAAGGGTCAAGCGCGGGCAATGAACCTGGATCATTCATGAAGTCGACCAAGGCACCACGCCGGGCGGCAGGCGCTTTCCCAGCCTGTCCAATGCCAGCATCAGCACGGCAACAATCAGCATCGTCAGTGTGGCAAGTGCGGAGGCTTCGGCATTCAATCCGGCCTCTTCGAGACTAAACAGGATAACGCCGAGCGTGCGTGTTCCCGCACTCCAGAGCAGCGCGGAAACTGTCAATTCGTTGAAGGCCGAGAGAAACACGAACATCGCGCCCGCCAGCATGCTTGGCAAAAGCGCGGGCAGCAGCACGTGGCGCAAACGATTGAACAGCCCTGCACCGCAGAGCGATGCCGCTTCTTCCACTGAAATTTCAAGCTGGGAAAGCGTCGCGGCCACAGGCTTCATCGCCATGGACAGGAACCGTGCGAGATAGGCAAACAGGATGATCCACGGCGTGGCATAAAGGCTGACACCCAGCAGCGGCAGGGGTTTCAGAAAAAGCAGGATTGCGGCAATCGCGATGACAATGCCGGGCAAGGCAAAAGGCAATTCGATCAGAAACTGCAACCAAGCCCGGCTGCGCCCGGCAATGCGCACAAGACCATAACTCACGGGCAAGGCCAGAAA
>JANNRX010000168.1:0-9662 GCA_031401875.1 Hyphomicrobiales bacterium
TAGGGCCTGTCGTCAGTTAGGAACAGATGGTGGACGCGAGGAAAAATGGTTCAGTGTGAAGCGGTTCTGGTGAAGCAAACCGTCCGGTTTGCGAGACAGAAGCGCGAAACAATGGGCCATTTTAACCGCGCTGCCCTCAAAGAAGGAATTTTGGGCATGGTGAGATGGAAACGGACCGCCTGGAAGGACAAAAACCTTCCCGATAGCGCTGCTATCGGCGCGTCTTTTGTCCTTCCATTCGGCCCATTTCGATCTCATCCACCATGTGTTCCTAACTGACGACAGGCCCTACTGCTGTTCCCGCTTGTAGATGAAATTATTGCGCGTCTGCCTGGTCACTGTGTAGCCATGCTGGGTCAGAAGCTTTGGCAAATCGGCATGCCAGCGCTGATTGCCCCGCTCGATAATGAGCATGCGTGGCCAGAGAGGCTCTGGAGCCTCACTGAAGAACGTCTCAAGAATGATGTCTTCCGCGCCTTCCGTATCAAGTTTTGCCGCGTCCACCCGCTCAAAACCCTGTTCCTCGATCAAGGTAAGCAGGCGCTTGGCCGACACCTTGATGCCGCTGGCGGCGCTGGCGTTTGAGATGATCTTGAGGCTCGATTCACCTCTGTTCTGCTCATCAACAAAAAGCGTCACATCGCCTTCCTTGTCGGCAACCGCACAGGCCAGTGCCTTGACTGAGGAAAATGGATTCAGCCGGAGATTGAAAACCAGACGCTCGTAGATATCAGGCTGCGGTTCGATGGCGACAATGCGCGCGGATGGACCGGCATTGGCCGCCACAAAAAGGGAATATCCGCCAATATTTGCGCCGATATCCAGAAACACAAAGCCCTCCCGCAGAGAAGACTTCAGCGTCGCCAGTTCTTCGGGATCAAAGAACTGGGGCGTAAACAGAATGCGCTTCTCGCAAACATTATGATACGGATAAAGCCGCATCCGAGCACCAAGGGCATCGATATCAACAGGCTTTCCCGAGAGCTGAAAAATCGCCAGACGCCGCAAAGCGAACGCTACCCGGCGGCTGAGCCAATCCGGCCCGATCTTGCGCGTGAGCTTCAAAATAGCAAGAACAGCACCTTTCGGCGCATAGGTACCATAAACGGCATTGGATGGGGTAGAATCAGACAAATCTTGACCTCGTGATCATGATCACTCCACAGATAAGGCATCATCGAAATCTGGCGCTTGCAAGAATGCGTGTAACAAAAAACCTGATAGCGAAAAGCCGCGATTGGAGGATTGCTTCCGCTCGGCTATATGCTCCATCGCATATGATTTCAAATAGGGTTTTCACGTACCAAGAGTTCTCATGACCTTCATGGACCATTCCTCGGCTGAAAAAAGAAAACCTGGGCACATCAAGCTGCACGGCAAAGAGGCCTTTGCCGGAATGCACCGGGCAGGAAAACTGACAGCAGACGCGCTTGACCTCATGGTCGGGTTCGTCAAACCTGGCGTCACCACGGAGGCCATCGACAGACTCGTGTTCGAATTTGCCATGGATCACGGTGCTTTTCCCGCAACATTGCAATACCGGGGCTACATGCGTTCCTGCTGTACCTCGATCAATCATGTGGTTTGCCATGGCATTCCCGATGATAAACCGTTGCGGGACGGCGACATCGTCAACATCGATGTGACGCTGATTGTGGATGGCTGGCATGGTGATTCCAGCCGGATGTACTGCGTCGGCGAGACACCGGTCCGGGCTGAGCGTCTGGTCAAGGTCACTTACGAATCGCTGATGCTGGGTCTAGGGGCCATCAAGGCAGGGGCATTTCTGGGCGATATCGGAGCGGCCATTCAGAACCATGCTGAAAAAGAGAGATGCTCCGTTGTCCGGGATTTCTGCGGTCATGGCGTAGGAAAACTCTTCCATGACGAGCCTAATGTTCTCCATTATGGCAGACCCGGCGAAGGTCCCGAGTTGCGGCCAGGAATGATTTTTACAGTTGAACCGATGATCAATCTTGGTCGCCCTCACGTCAAGATTCTGGCTGACGGCTGGACTGCTGTGACACGGGACCGGTCACTTTCGGCACAATTCGAGCACACCATCGGCGTCACCGAGAAGGGTTGCGAGATTTTCACTCTGTCGCCGAAGGGATGGGATAACCCGTCAGTGGCGCGCCGTGACTGAGGATGAAACCTCGACTGGTCATCGCGAACGCTTGCGGACGCGTTTTGTCAGCGGTGGCGCTGCTCCGCTTCCCGATTACGAGTTGCTGGAGCTGATTCTTTTCCGGTCGCTGCCCCGTCGCGATGTCAAACCCATTGCCAAGCGGCTGATTGCCCGCTTCGGCTCCTTTGCCGAGGTCCTCACAGCGCCTGCAGAACGGCTGCTGGAGATCAAAGGCATTGGCGAAACGACGGCAATGGACCTGCAAATCATTGCCGCCGCAGGGCAGAGAATGATCAAGGGTGATATCGCCAAACGGCAAATTCTCTCGTCATGGACAAGTGTGATCGAGTATTGCCGGGCCGCGATGGCCTTTGCTGAACGTGAGGAGTTTCGCATTCTCTTCCTCGACAAGCGTAATCAGTTGATTGCCGACGAAGTGCAGCAGCGCGGAACTGTGGATCATACGCCCGTCTACCCGCGTGAAATCGTGCGCCGCGCACTCGAACTCTCCGCCACAGCGCTTATTCTGGTGCATAATCATCCTTCGGGTGATCCGACGCCATCGCAGGCAGATATCCGCATGACAATCGATATCATCGCGATCGCCAAACCACTGGGAATCAATGTGCATGATCATGTCATCGTTGGACGCAATGGCCATGCCAGCCTGAAGGGTCAAGGACACATCTGATGCCGTTAACAAACATGCAATATACTGATAAATAACAGATTTTCTTTGAAGTCCGGCTCTGTTTTGCCTCGCGAATTCCTGTATCCTTCAATTTTAGGTAACTTCTTTCTGTCATACATACCGCCATAGATTTATCGGCGGTCGAATGAGCGACAATAATCATAAATATAAAGCTCGAAAACTTGCAACAACATCCGTGCTTCCGTTTGCGGTGCTGCTGTTTGCGATTCTGGGGGCGGTAGTCCTCACCGTCGTGGCCATGGCACAACGCACGAGCGAAGCCTCCGATGAACGCATCCGGCGCCTGCTGACCGCCTCATTGACGGAAGCCGTCAACGATACAGCGCGCGATCTGCGCACAATTTCCGAACTTGATCGTACAATTCCTACTCTCGCCAGCCCGGATCGCTCGGATCAAAGCCTTGACAGCTATCTCGAACAGATCCGCGCCATGGGGGATTTCGAAGCCGTCTCGCTGATGGATGCCAAAGGGCAACTGACTCGGACTGCCGTCAGGCTGGTCTATGGCAAAGAATCACCCGAGCAGCGTTATGCAAGCAGTCTCAACTGGGCAGCCAGCGAACTCGCACGAAAAATTGCCAGACCGGGCAGTTCTGCTCAGACAGCGGATATTGTCGGTCGCTATATGGTTGAAAACGGTGAGCTCCGGTATGTCGCGGCCATTCTGCGAAGAGACGCAAATTCACGCACGGCACTTGGCCTTGTCGCAAGCCGCTCGCTTGGAGAAAAAGGTATCAGCAGGCTCGGCAACCGCCTCGCAATCATGAACCTTCGTCTTGTCAATCAGATGGATGCCAAAAGCTCCAATCAGATCATGATCCCCTCGGTCGATGACACGACATCCACGAAACTCACCTGGGTTTCTGAACGTCCCGGCGATCCTATCCTTGAGCGCCTCTTTCCTATCGCTCTCTTCAGCTCGCTTGCCATTTCAATCTTTGCCTGGCTCTCCTATGCGCACGTGACCCGTGTGACTGCGAGCATGCTCAACAGTGAAGCAAAAGCACAGCATCTTGCGGGCCATGACACTCTCTCAGGACTTCCTAACCGGCTTCGTTTTACCGAACACCTGAAAAGCATCATGTCACGCCTTGATGCATCTGGCCCAGGTCTCGCCGTTCTTTTTATCGATCTCGACAAGTTCAAGGACGTGAATGATACCTACGGACATGCCGCCGGCGATCACGTGATACGGGAATGCGCAGAACGTATGGCGAGCCAATTGCGCAGCTCGGATGTGCTGGCACGCTTTGGAGGCGATGAGTTCGCCATTATTCAGACCGACATCAAATCGCCGACCGACAGTGAATTGCTTGCGCGCAGGATCATCGAGGTTATCCGTCCCGCATTCCATATCGGCGACGCAGAGGCCTATATCGGTGCTTCGATCGGCATCGCTCTTGCCCCCAGCAATGCAACCGAAGCGTCGGAGCTGATGCGACTGGCTGACATCGCCATGTACCGTGCCAAGAACAGTGGTCGCAACCGTGCCTGTTTCTTCGAGCAGCGCATGGATGACAGCCTGCGTATCCGCAAGGTTGTAGAGGACGATTTGCGTCATGCCATTGATCGTGACCAGCTTGAGCTCCACTATCAGCCGCAGGTATCCGCTGACGGCTCCCGCATCGTCAGCATTGAAGCCCTTGTCCGGTGGCGCCATCCGACACTTGGCCTGATTCCGCCTGTTGAATTCATTTCAATTGCGGAAGAGCGCGGACTGATCGTGCAATTGGGAGAATGGGTTATTCGTCGCGCCTGCCGGGACGCCGCGAACTGGGGAGACGTCACGGTTGCCTGCAATGTTTCCGCAATCCAGTTCCGTCAGAGTGACTTCGTGGAATCCGTCGGACAGGCGCTGAAAGATACAGGTTTCGATCCGCACCGCCTCGAACTTGAGCTTACGGAAAGTGTTGTAGTGGCCGATGCCGATCAGGCAGAAAACAGCATCATGGAGCTCCGATCCATGGGCGTGAAACTGGCCCTTGATGACTTTGGCACAGGCTATTCAAGCCTGATCTATCTGCGTCGCTTTGCCTTCGACAAGATCAAGCTCGACAAATCCTTCCTTGATTCACTGGAAGACACCGGAGAAAGCGCCATTCTTGTGCATTCCGTTGTGCATCTTGGCCGCGCACTTGGATTGACTGTGACGGCCGAAGGCGTGGAAACGGTGGAGCAACAGCGCTTCCTTCAGGCCGTTGGTTGTCACCTGCTTCAGGGCTATTTGTTCTCCAGGCCGCTGCCATTCGAACAGATGGATGCAATGTTCAAAAAGAACACGCCTTTTCAACTGGAACAAAAAACAAGCTGAATGGTTCTGACGCGATCAGCCCATCCGCTTTACGCCCAGCTTTCCCCAGACAGACTCAATCACCATCTGATGGGCTCGGGCAACAATCTGATCCATGGATGGCGTCGCCACAAAAAGCGCCCGCGCGCTCTGCCGCATATCGTCAACGGATGGAACCGCCGGGAGCTGCGGCCAGTTGATGTCAGGCATGTGCACATTGGCGAAGCGTTCGTTTGCCTGGGCTGAAAGCGCCTGCTGAGCCTCCATGATGCGGGTGCGCAAATCCCCCATGGATGGACTGGCGGCATAGGCCTCCTGCACGGATCGCGCGATGGCTTCGACGGAAAAGCTGGCGGCAAGACGTTCGGCGGAGCGTTCAATGACACGTGGCGGCAGCATCTGTTCATTGGCAAGAACGGCTGACGGAGGGGATTTCAAATCCCAGACCACGCCAAGTTTCTCCAGCCCCTTGAGGCAATAATACGTCGGGTCCCATTCCCACCATTTGAAGCCCTGGCGAACCGAATACTGATAGGCATGGTGATTGTTATGCCAACCTTCGCCCATGGTGAAAAAGGCAAGGATCGCATTGTTTCGGCTTTCATCCCCCGTGACATAGCGTTTTGACCCATGCACATGGGCCAGTGAATTGATGCAAAATGTTGCGTGATACACCGCAACAGTTGACCAGAAAAACCCGACAACGAGACCGGGCCAGCCGCCGATCAGAAAGCAGACCGCAACAGCAACAAGTGCTGGAATCTGCTCATACCGATGCAGAAACATCAGTTCGGGATATTTCGTCAGGTCTTGCACGGTCGCAAGATCAAAAGCGTTGTTGTCGTGCTTGCGATCAAAGATCCAGCCCATATGGCTATAGATAAAGGAGCGGCGAACCGGCGAATGCACATCGAGATCGGTATCGGAATGGCGGTGGTGATGCCGATGTTTGGCGGCCCACCAGATGATGCTTTTCTGCGTCGTCGTCTGGGCCATGAAGGCCATGATGAACTGGAAGGTGCGACTCGTCTTGTAGGAACGGTGCGAGAAATAGCGATGATACCCGCCGCCGATGGCAAACATCCGTATCCAGTAGAAGGAGACTGCGATGATCACCGACGTCAGGGTCACGCCCGTCCAGATCGCAGCAAAACAGGCAAAATGCACCAGCAGAAAGGGCAGCACCGAGGGATACATGATATCGCTGTGATCATCCTCGGGATGATCCGCATCGTTGTGATTGGTCATAAGCCGTGACGTCCTGTGTTTCATCAATGGGGCAAAGTCTATCGGGCAGATACGCTGGCGGGAAGTCCTGTTTCATCGGGAACCACAGCTTCCCTGCCCAGATTCTCGGTGTGCATGACAGCAAACACCAGCAAGATTGCGGCAAGAACCTGATGCAGCAAGCCGGACCAGATCGGCACGACCAGAAGCAGCGTCACGATCCCCACACTGCCCTGCAGCAGCACACCACCGGCCAGATGGGCCGCACGCCGTGCAGCAGATGAACCGGCACGGCGCAAGCTGTACCAATGCCAGAGCGCGAAACCCAGAAGCGCATACGCCGTCATGCGGTGGTTGAACTGCACCAGTGCGGCATTATCAACGAAGTTCTCGATCCATGGATTCACCACAAACAGCACCTCTTGTGCTGGAATGAGCGCACCATCGATCAGCGGCCATGTGTTGTAGGTGAGACCCGATTTCGAACCCGCAACCAAAGCACCGAGCGCGATCTGAAGCAGCAGCAAACCAACCAGGATGCGAGATGAAAATACTCCGGAGGATCGAAAGCCCGTGTCCGAAGCGGCTTTGCTACCTCTGCCTTCGGACAGGCCATGAGGGCGAAGCGCGCGCGCCGTCCAGACCAGACAGGCGAGGATAATGCATGCCATTGTCAGATGCAGTGCCAGCTTCACAGGCGCCACCGCCGTCATGCCCTCTTTCAGACCGGAAGCCACCATGATCCAGCCGATAGCGCCCTGAAATCCGCCAAGAAGGCCAACAACCAGCAGCCAGAATGCCAGACGTCCGGCGACAACACCGCGAAACCAGAAATAGGCGAGCGGCAGCATAAAGGCAAAACCGACGAAGCGCCCGAGCTGGCGATGCCCCCATTCCCACCAGTAAATGAACTGGAAATCGGCGAGACTCATTCCTTTGTTGACGAGGTTGTATTGTGGGATGGCCCGGTATTTCTCGAACTCCGCCAGCCATGCGGCCTCGGACAAAGGCGGTATCGCCCCCATGAAGGGCCGCCATTCCGTGATTGAAAGACCCGATCCCGTCAAGCGCGTCGCACCGCCAACCACGATCATGGCCAGCACAAGCAGAGCCACGAACCAAAGCCACTGGCGGACGGGCGCATACGTGTCAGTTGACAAAGACATCTCCGGGCTGCGTCAGCGCAGCGCTTGATCTTGTTTCACTCAAGCGTCAATTAGGGTTTCAGACCGCCAACGGCAACAGCGCCGCTGTCGCACCTCTCTTACGATGATCCAAGGAAAACTGATGTCCCGCCGCACGCGCAAACTGGTTGGAACGATACTGATGCTGTTGTTTGTCGTGCTCTACGCTTTCCTCGTGACGGCCCTTGCAGCGCCCATCCTGCTCAATGCATCAAAGCTGGTACAAGCCATTTTCTATGCCATTGCCGGCCTTGCATGGGCCCCTCCCCTGATGCTGCTGATCCGGTGGATGGAAGGCGGAGCTGATCCGACACGGCCCAAGGGACCAGTGTGAGGCAGAACTAGCGCAGCCTCAGCTTCTGGACGCCCTTGAGGGCCATCAATGGCTTTTTCGATGAGACAATCCGGCTGTTGATGCCCTGCCAGCTTATCTCACCGGAAAGCCTGCCATATTCGATCTTGGGACAGCGGTTCATAATGACGCTGATGCCTGCGGCCTCGGCTTTTGCAGCGGCCGCATCGTTGCGCACGGAAAGTTGCATCCAGATCACTTTCGGCAACGGGCTCATCGCGAGGGCCTGATCGACAACGCCGGCTGCTGCGTCGGATGCCCGGAAGATGTCGACCATATCCACAGCTTCGGTAATGTCAGCGAGAGATGCGACAAATGTCGCGCCCAGAAACGTGGTTCCGGCCTTGCCCGGATTCACCGGAATGACCCTGTAACCGCGCTCTATCAGATATTTGAACACCAGATACGACGGGCGTGCCGGATTGTCCGATGCCCCGACCATGGCTATGGTCCTGACCGATTTCATGATGGAACGGATCAATGCATCGGAATAGTTTTCGTGATCACTCATTACTGACATGTGGCGAATGCCCGCGCGGGATGCAAGACATGTGCATAGACAGGCTCATCCGACATTGAGCTTGCGACCCTGATTGAGCAGGAAAAATGCCGCGCCTGAAAGCAGCACATCCAGACTGGTGATGGATTGGTGCCAGCCATTCACAGAAAGCCGTGGCAATGCCTGCAAATGATCCGTGTGGCCAGCATACAGAACCCCTGGACGTGTTGTCATCGCCGTGGAAAACCCGAGACTTTTGGCTTGCCTGAACTCGCGGATTCCTGCCGCATGCGGATCGCCCGCGGGATAGGCAAAATGTTGAACCGACCGTTGCAGCCTGTCTTCCAGAATGGCTCTGGATTGTGCCATTTCCCGCATCGCCTCTTCCGGCCCAAGCGTGCCAAGAAGCGGATGCGTCAGCGTGTGTGCTCCGATTGTGCATAATGGCTCGGCAGCCATGGCGCTCAGTCCTTGCCAGTCAAGACAGACCGCGGAAAGGCGGGTGATCGTATCAATTTCAGCGGCATGGGCCAATCTGTTGATGTTCGCAATCATTGTCGGCCATGGCTGCTTACGCAATGCTGCATAGAGCGCCTTGAAGGCGGCCATCCGTTCCGCGTCAGAACGGGGCGCAAAACGCTTCCCCTCGATCTCGATGGGTCGCCCGCTTGCAATGGCATCGGCCAGATCGAGCCACCACAACGGCGCAGAGCCTTCAGCGAAACCCGTTGTCGCAAACAGCGTGAAAGGAGCGTTATGACGCTTCAGGACAGGCAATGCGAAACTGGCAGTGTCACGATAGCCGTCATCAAATGTCAGGACGACGAAGGGCGCTTCAGGTCTGGGGTTCGCAAGCCGTTCAGGCAAGGCATCAAGCGGGATGATATCATAACCGCGTGCGCGCACATGCGTCAGCGTGGCATCCAGAAATTCAGGTGTGATTTCCAGCCCGCGATTCGGGTCAAAGCCCTTGGGTGCATAAGGCCTGACATGGTGGAACATCAGCACGACGCCAAGGCCACAGGTCAACGGTCGCATCAGGCGCGAAAGTCCTGTCGCTGAAAGCGCCGATAACCCGGCCTGAAAGAGCGCATGTCTCATCAAAACGTCCTGCGTTTTCCCCTCATCAAGGATATGCACCGGTTTGCGTTGACGTTCCGTTGCTTTCTGCGCTTCTTCCTCAAGAGAAAAGAGCGAGGATGGGCACCGCGTGATCACACACGTCGAAACCACGGCAACATTCAGCGGGTTGGAGGCTGACTGGAGAACG
>JANNRX010000169.1:0-3156 GCA_031401875.1 Hyphomicrobiales bacterium
TGCAATTGTTGGGCTGCCACTGGACTTCAAGACGCAAGTCCTTCACCCAAAGACAATGAAAATCCTGACAGAATTGCGGACGCTCTTGCCAGATGCCGCAACCTTGACCCGGCTTGCACTTCGAGCACCATTTGTCACGAGGCTTGTGCATCACTGGAACCTCGAAAACCTTGCAGCACAGAGTGCAAGTCCCGCAAGAACGCTTGGCTATAGTTTCACCGATAGAAGGACTTTCAGGTGTCATCTCAATATTCTCTTTCAGGGCGCATCGCCAAATTCGACACTATAAAGATCAACGCCGTTCAGCCTGCGCTTGCGTATGGAAAATAGGCGGTTGTCATTTATCTTTCCAACAGAGACATCCTGATCCGGCAGGACGATGTGCTTCATCGGCCCTGCATAAACCATCATGTAACGCCCTTGGGTCAGCAGTTTCGCTGCAATCTTGCGAAGCTCACTCCCATAGGGATCACGGCTCCAAGCAGTGGGATGCCCAGGATCGCAGATGATTGCGAACCGGTTCTCACCTTCATTATTCATGACAAATTTTGCTATGGAGGGCTTCCATTCCTCACCGAATGATTTTTCATTGATCCAGTGACAATGGAAATCCTGGCAGAACTGCGGGCGCGCTTCCCAAATTCCGCAACCGCGACCTGGCGAGCAATGTTTGCACCAAACATTGGCAGGCTTATTATCGATTGCCGGCACGGGATAAACCTTGCAGCAGAGCGTGCAATTACCGCAAGAGCGGACGGGAAGCCTTTCAGGCAAGCCTGTTGCAGGCGCTTCAGACATGAGGTTTCAGATTCCGTTAACTATGCGATTTTCGCTGGCATCACCATGGCGCATCAGGGTTAACAAAGTCTGGATTCCCGGTCTTCGTCGGGAATGACAGGGAGAGAGCAACACCAGTGCTGTCATTCCCGACCGCGCAGCGGAGCGGGAATCCAGAGCAACGCCAGCAGAAGAGTCTGGATCCCCGCTCGCCTGCGGCGTCGGGGATGACAGAGAGTAAACCACAACAATCAATGGTTCAGCTCTTCATAGAGATCGCGCCATTCGGGATTGAAATCCTCGATCAGTTTGAGTTTCCACGCCCGTTCCCAGCGTTTCAGGCTTTTCTCGCGGGCAATGGCCTCCTGAATATCACCGTATTCTTCATACCAGACAAGCATGCCTACAGCGTATCGCGACGTGAAGCCCTTTGCAGCTTTCGTCCTGTGCTCGTAGACGCGGCGGCCCAGATTGTTGGTCACGCCGATGTAAAGCGTTCCGTTTCTTTTGCTGGCCAAAAGATAAACCCAGTAACTGCGCATTCCTGATTGTAAGAAGCAATTCCTTCCTTGTCATTCCCGACCGCACAGCGGAGCGGGAATGACAAGGAGAGAGCGGGAATGACAAGGGAAGGTCGACAATCACAGGGAGCCCTTGCCCTCCCGCTCATTCGCAGCCACAAGGCACGGCATGGATGACGCACCCTCCCCTCTCACCTACACGCATCGCGCCAAGCCGTATGGCGCGCAGGCGGAACTGAAGCTGACCACGGAGCAGCTGACCATCTCGCAGGGCGTGGTCGAGGTTGGCCTTCCCCTGAAGGATATCGTCGCGATACGGCTGACATACAGGCCCAGAAACTCCACATCCGAGGGGTATCAGGCCATGGTGCTGCATCGCGGTGGCAAAACCATAACCTTCAGCAACCTCACCTTCCGCAACGCGTTCAGCATCGACCGGCAGGATGCGCCCTACCGTCGCTTTGTCATCGCGCTGGTCAGTGCGGCGCGCGCGGCCAACCCGCAGCTTGCACTGATGGCCGGGGCCACCCCCTGGAAACACTGGCTCAGTGCTCTTCTGGGGGCTGCTGCCGTTCTGGCGCTTGCGCTGGGAAGCGTCACCACCGCACCCAAGGTCAGCCTGCCCGTTGCCGCCTTGCTTGCCGTGCTCACGGTGTATTTCGGCTGGTGGACCTGGCGCTTCGTCTCGCGTAACCGTCCTAGAGGCTTTATGGTTGAAGCAATCCCCGAGGATGTGCTGCCCAAAGACGGGAGTGGCGAGTAGCGAGTGGCGAATGGGCGATGTTGCGCCCACGCAAAACGCCGCTTGACTACTCACAATTCGCTACTCCCTACTCGCCACTGCGCACTGGAGCCTCTGATGTCCGACTCGCCCACCGCGAAGCTGCCGCTGTTTTCAAACCCGACAGCCTTCCTGATGTCGATCAATTTCGTCAATTTCCTGGCCTTTGCCAGTTGGTCGGTGCTGATCAACAATTTTACCGTGGAGGGCGTGGGCTTCACGTTCAAGGATAACGGCATCATGCAATCCGTGCGTGAAATTCCAGGATTTCTCGCCTTTACCGCGATTT
This sequence comes from Hyphomicrobiales bacterium, assembly GCA_031401875.1. Taxonomy (GTDB): domain Bacteria; phylum Pseudomonadota; class Alphaproteobacteria; order Rhizobiales; family Beijerinckiaceae; genus JADCCX01. Next base: position 2,369 of record JANNRX010000169.1, read on the forward strand.
TTTTCATCCTGTTCCTGCGCGAGCAGACCTTCGCCTATTGCAGTATGCTGGCGCTCTGCCTTGGTGTGCTGCTGACGGGTTATTTTCCCTCGTTCACCGGCATTCTGATGACCACTTTCATCATGTCCGTTGGGTTCCATTATCTGGAGACCATGCAGCAATCGCTGGCGCTCCAGCTTTTGCCCAAGGCAACAGCTGCCATTGAAATGGGCAAGGTGGCGGGGGCGGGTGCTGCCGCGCAGTTTGCGGCCTATGGCGGCGTTCTGCTGCTGGCTTACGCAGGCATCAGTGATTTCAAGGTGCTTTTCCTCATTGTAGGTGGCGCAAGCCTGGCCCTGGCTGTTGCTGTGGCGATCACGTTCAAGAAATTTGACGGCCCCGTGCCGCAACGCAAACAGATCGTGCTCCGGCAACGCTACTGGCTTTATTACGCCATCACCTTCATGAGCGGCGCGCGGAGGCAGATTTTTGCGGCATTCGCGGCGTTTCTGCTGGTGCGGACCTTTGGCTATGCCATTGCCGAAGTGGCGCTGCTGATGCTTGTGATGTCCGCCGTCAACACGATGCTCGCGCCAAAGCTTGGTCTGTTCATTTCCCGACACGGCGAACGGGCCTCGATCATGGTGGAGAATATTTCGCTGATCGTTATCTTCGCGGGTTATGCGCTGGCGGCCAATGGTACGCTTGGCGCCTGGGGCGCGGTGGCAGCGGCAGCATTGTTCGTGGCGGATGGCGTGTTCACCACCTTCTATATCGCGCCGAAGACCTATTTCCAGAAAATCGGCGAT
>JANNRX010000170.1:0-1883 GCA_031401875.1 Hyphomicrobiales bacterium
CCGGGCTCGAACACGGTCATGGCCTGGGTGCGCAGGTTGATGATGCCGCCAAAGGTTTTGCCCTGGCCCACCGGCCAGGTCATGGGCACGCAGGGCATGCCCAGCTCGCGCTCGACCTCGTCCAGGATGTCCAGCGGTTCGCGCACCTCGCGGTCCATCTTGTTGACGAAAGTGATGATGGGCGTGTTGCGCTGACGGCAGACCTCGATCAGGCGGCGCGTCTGCGCCTCCACGCCATTGGCCGCGTCGATCACCATCAACGCCGAGTCCACTGCGGTCAGCACACGGTAGGTGTCCTCGGAAAAATCCTTGTGCCCCGGGGTGTCCAGCAGGTTGATGACATGCTCGCGGTACAGCATCTGCATCACAGAGCTGGCGACCGAAATGCCGCGTTGTTTTTCAATCTCCATCCAGTCGCTGGTGGCGTGGCGCGTGGCCTTGCGCGCTTTCACCGAGCCGGCGATCTGGATCGCGCCGGAGAACAGCAGCAGCTTCTCGGTCAGCGTGGTCTTGCCCGCGTCGGGGTGGGAGATGATGGCAAAGGTGCGCCGGCGGCGCGTTTCGTGGGCGTAAGTCAATGGGGGGAGAGTCGGTTCGCAGAGCGCGCGATTCTAGGTGTCGATCTGCCATGACGGCCCGGCCATAGCCCCAACGTACACCTGTGCTTCCCCTTGCTCTGGCCGCAGCCGCGATTCTGCGGCAATCTGTGTGGCGGCCTGATCGCCTGAACTACTAAGACCTTCTTATCTCAGATAGGCATCACTCCCCGGTTCGCCCCGAGCCTGTCAATGTACCCATCCCTCCACACGTGGGGCATCAAGAATCAACGCCGTATTGTGCAAGAGTTTTACCTTTGCAGCGACCAGTTTCCTGCCACCATTGGACACAAGAACTTCAAATTGAACCCGTGTACTGAACTCCCAGCTTTGAATCAAAGTGCCGCTGCAAATGACATCGAGCACGCCGGTTCGCTCGAATAGCAGCGGACTTGCCGCCGCTGCCATATTTGCAGTAGCTTGGCTCAGAGCCTCCGACATTGGAATGGCCAACAGATCGTCAATGGCGCACCGGGAACTCGCCACGACGGCGCACCATGCGTCCGCGCCGCCCATACCATGAATTTTGTTTCTTAGAGCGCTGGTCGGCGACGAGGTGATTTGTCCAATGTCGAACGACTGCAATGAAGCAACGGGGATGGCATCGCGAAGAAACCAGAGCACGCCAGGGGGCGGAACGACAGTGCGCACCGTGCGATTCACTGGGCCGCGCATCGGACTGCGATAGAGCCCCTCCGAAGATCTTTCAACATTATCAAACATTATTGATCCAGACCCTTCCAGCGTCCCTTCACCAATATGTCAGATCGCCCGAATCTCTCACTCGCCAATTGCACAGACGATGAATATCGAGATCTTCCAGATAACCATACATAGAGCCAACGGATAATTAGCAGGATGAAAGCTCCGGAAGCAGCCGCTACGACATCCCTGACGCGTATCAGAGGAGTCGAAACAGTTGAATTCAGCGGGGTGATTGTTTCAACAGGCGGGACTCTAATATCATTCAAAACTCCTAAGGAAACTACATCAAACTTTGAACGCTCCCGCAAGTCAATATGTGTCGTCGCGCCCTCAGCCACTGGAATCAATCTCGGAAATAACTTGAGGTGCACCAGCTTCCCATGTAATTTAAATGAATCGGAATCGCTAACGCTAGGCATCAGCAATTTTTCCTGCGCAAACCATTTGCACTCTCCATCTGCATTTCTATTTCCATGCAGTGTCAGCGGATGGTATTTATTGCCGTCATAGGATGGAAGAGGAGGAAAGGGTGTCTTCTCCCAGAATTGTGCGTGGCAAGGCTTATTCTCACCGCCCGGTGCT
>JANNRX010000171.1:0-3711 GCA_031401875.1 Hyphomicrobiales bacterium
ACCGAACTTCGGGCATAATCAGGCACGCATGACGTTTTCCGCCAGAATTGCAGCTTAGATCACGTCGCATTTTGATTGAATAATCAAAATGCGAAAAACGTGATCTAACAATATACTGAGAGCATGTCGTCTTCGAATAACCTCGTAACCACTTATTCGCGACATGCTCTAGAACGGATCCTCTTCGGACTATCTTCCGAATGTCCATAGCTTGTGGGCAATGAAACTCCAGAACAATACAATCAGCGTAGTGCCGATCTGCGCCGGGAAATATGGCAATGCCATGCGTTCGACCAGCACATGCATGGCGCCGTAGGTGATGCCAAAACCGACCGCGGCCACGCTTGCGAAGCGCCATCCCGCCTCCTCATGCGGCCGGTCGCTGCGATAGGTCAGTCTTCGATTGAGCCAGTAGGAGACGATGCCACCGCCGATATAGCCGATGAGCGTCGCAGGGACAGCCCGCCACCCGACAAGCTCCACGAGGCCGATGAGCAGTCCGTAGTGAACAACAGCGGCAATCGCACCCACACCCGTGAAAGCTATGATCTGATTGAGCAGATTCATGAATGCGCAGAACCTTTTGGTTGCGCGGGCCGGTCGACATCCAGCATCTGTCGCACGCCAGTGAGAGGCGGTATCAGAGCATCAATAGCATGTCCCTGGGCTTTTTCTGCGATCCTTTCGATCTCCGGGGCAAGCGAGCGAATGCACAGATCGCGCATTTCCCGTCCTTTTTCCGTCAAAGCCACACGCTTTGCCCGCCCATCGGAAGGATCAGGCCGAATCTCCACGAATTCTTTGCCCTCCAGCCTTTGCAGGGTGGATGTCATCGTTGCCCGTGTTACCTGGAAGGCATTGGCTAGTGCAGCCGGACTCCGTTCACCGCCGAGGCGCACGAAGTGATTCAACACAACGAACTGCGCGAGCGTCATGCCTTGCGGCAGGACATTCTCGAACAGACGTTGCGACAATTGCGCGATGATTCCGATTTCGTTGAAAAAGCGGAACAGTGGATGGTCCTGGATCATAGCACCGTAAGTTTTGCCGCAAGGGGCCAGCGCGGCGTTGGAGGAACAGCTTCAGCATACCCCAACCGCGCCAGCATTTGTACCTGTTCTCCCCCCAATACCGCGTCAATCTTTTGACGTGTATCGGCCATCTCGGGAAACTCCTGAAGGGCCTGACTGATCGGGTGGACAGCAATCCCCTGCGTTGTTGCAGCAAGGTTGAGCCGCACATAGGAGCGCCCGATTGCCAGTTGATCGATGCGAGCGTTGCCTGCCGCCTTCAACCAGAAGATCGCAGGCGTGGCGGCTATCATGGTGCGATACCGCTCACGCCCGGACTTGAATGCCGTGGATTGCGGATCCGCCATTTGTGTGCGGTCAAGCTGTCCGGCAAGGGACAGTGCTTCAAGCATTGGACCGCCGAGCGACACGCCATCTGGATTCGCAGTGATCTCAGGCGCCCCGATCCGCATGAGCTCAACGGTTTCACCCCATGTTCGTGGCGTTTCCGCCTCAATCAGCCACGCCTGCCAGGCAAGAGCCCGCACTTTCTCCAGCAGGCCAGTATCCGTCGTGGCACTGGCAACCACGCCGGGGCTTGCTGCGTCGGTGATCGTCCGAAGCGAAGCAGCCGAGACAACGCGCTGCATATCAAACGGCCTCTTGGTGGAACGGCGTTGAAGAATGGCGGCAAACAAAGGATCGCGGTTCACGGATGCGTCCTTGATGAAGCGAAGCGCGGCAATCGGGCGTGTATCAAGCCGCTCACCAGTTTGCCCATCAGGAAACTCTTTCACCTCAATGTGATAACCACGTTCCTGAGCAGCAATCTCTGCAATCGCCAGGAAGCAACCAAAGCCGATGGTGATCTGGCGGTCAAAAGGATCGGTCTGCGGCAGGCGGCGCGCGAGATCGCAGGAAATTACGGCCTGATCACTGCCGACCAAGCGAATGATCCAGGGCTGACGATTATGGGGATTGGGTGCCAGAATCGCATAACGGAAGGCATGAAGCCTCACATCTGCTGCTGTTTGAGGCTGATCTTGCTGTTGGGCTGCACTCCAGGGTGCTGTCGCTGAATCGGCCGTTCGAAAGACACGGTAAACCGCTCCCGAACCCGCAAGCACCAGGGCTCCACCTGCACCAAGGATGATATTTCGACGGGAGAATGACGGCATTGGGTCGCTCCTGATTTGATATCAAACTATTATAGTACGATATCAAACTATTCAAGCGAAAGTTTTCAGCCCTATAATTCACATCCTAAATCGTCTTAAGACGCATCAAACTGCCTTTCCGCTTTGCGCAAAGAGATTCCCCCGCTATAGCGACCGCTTAGCCATTCCATTCCGCATGTTCGCCGCCGGTTGCATTCCGCTGCCGGGGTTCCGCTTGCGCAAACCACCGTGACCCTATGCCCAGACGCACAGACATCTCGACCATCCTGATCATTGGCGCAGGCCCCATTATCATCGGGCAGGCCTGCGAATTCGATTATTCCGGCACGCAGGCCGTCAAAGCCCTGAAGGAAGAGGGGTATCGCGTCGTGCTTGTCAATTCGAACCCCGCAACGATCATGACTGACCCGGATATGGCGGATGCCACCTACGTGGAGCCGATCACGCCGGAAATCGTCGCCAAGATCATCGAGAAGGAGAAGGCCCATGTTCCTGCCGGAACAATCTTCGCCCTGCTCCCCACCATGGGCGGCCAGACGGCACTGAACTGCGCGCTGGCGCTCGAGCAGATGGGCGTTCTGGCGAGTCACGGCATCGAGATGATCGGAGCCACCGCCGATGCCATCGACAAGGCTGAAGACAGGCTGCGCTTCCGCGAGGCCATGACGAAGATCGGCCTTGATACGCCGAAATCGGAACAGATATCGACGCTGTCAGGCGCGCTTGACGCACTGGACCATGTCGGCCTGCCCGCCATCATCCGCCCTTCCTTCACCATGGGTGGGACCGGCGGCGGCATTGCCTACAACAAGGCGGAGTTCATCGATATCGTCGAGCGCGGTATCGACGCCTCACCGACCAGTACCGTGCTGATCGAGGAAAGCGTGCTGGGATGGAAAGAATATGAGATGGAGGTGGTCCGCGACAAGGCGGACAATTGCATCATTGTCTGTTCCATCGAGAACATCGACCCGATGGGCGTTCACACCGGCGATTCGATCACCGTCGCCCCCGCCCTCACCCTGACCGACAAGGAATACCAGCGCATGCGCGATGCCTCGCTGGCGGTTCTGCGCGAGATCGGCGTCGAAACCGGCGGCTCCAATGTGCAGTTCGCAGTGAATCCGGCGGATGGCCGCATGATCGTGATCGAGATGAACCCACGCGTCTCGCGCTCCTCGGCGCTGGCTTCCAAGGCGACCGGCTTCCCGATTGCCAGGGTCGCGGCGAAGCTTGCCGTCGGTTACACCATGGACGAGATTGCCAATGATATCACCGGCGGGGCGACGCCAGCCTCGTTCGAGCCCACCATCGACTACGTGGTGACGAAGATCCCGCGGTTCGCTTTTGAGAAGTTCCCGGAAGCCGACGCCACGCTGACCACGCAAATGAAGAGCGTCGGCGAAACAATGGCCATCGGCCGCACTTTCAAAGAAGCCTTTCAGAAGGCGCTCCGCGGCCTGGAAGTCGGCAGCTTCGGCTTCGGTTGCGACAGCAAGGACCGCTGGGGCCGGGCCGATCAA
>JANNRX010000172.1:0-4399 GCA_031401875.1 Hyphomicrobiales bacterium
CCTTATTACCGTTCGCAACTTAAGCCGGAGGACAAGGCTGTGGGTGCGGTCTTTGATCCCGTAACAGTCGCGGACCGGGCGGGCGAAGAGGTTATGCGCGCATTGATCGGTAAGCGCTTTCCTTCACATGGCGTGATCGGCGAAGAGTTTGGGGAGGAGCGATCCGATGCTGAACATGTCTGGGTGCTTGACCCTATCGACGGGACACGAGCCTTCATCTCAGGCATGCCCACCTGGGGAATCCTCATTGGTCTTCTGCATCAGGGAACCCCTGCACTTGGCGTGATCGATCAGCCATACCTGCGCGAGCGCTTCTGGGGAGATGGTATGTCTGCTCATGCCATGGGGTTTAGGGGTGATCGCATCCTGCAAACGCGACGCGAGAAGACGCTCGACGAGGCGATGGTCTGGGTTAGCTCGACATTTACAACTGACCCAGCGCGACAGGCTGTGGCTGAAGCGCTACGCCCGCATGTGCGGATGCTGCGCTACGGCAGTGATTGCCTTGCCATGGCCATGCTGGCGGAAGGTCATATCGACATTGTTTTGGAAACCGGGCTGGAGATCTACGACATCGCCGCCACTGTGCCTGTCGTGACCGGGGCGGGCGGCGTTATTTCTGGCCTTGACGGCAGCCCGGCAATCCACTCGTCCAGCCTATTGGCGACAGGAGCCCCCCGACTCCATCGTCATGTGTTGTCGATGCTCACTAAAGCCGCCTAAAAGGAAAACTGATCGCCATTTGACAGTCCCCAAAAAAGAGCTGGGAGCCAGTGCGGCCTTCGAACAACAAAAAATTAAATTTGGATTTCAATGATATAAGTTCGCAGTTTTGTCGTGTCGGACGCGACATTAAATCATTGAAATAATTAATAAATTCAGAAATAAGTCCTGGAAAAATAAGTCGCATTTTGTTCTGAATAGCCACGTCAGACGGTTTCACAGACCGATCAGCACCGTGGATGACTGGATGTGATCGCCCGCTTTCATGCAACGTCATGCTCTAGCGCAATGTGCTGTGTCGTTTTTCTGCGGACTGCCTCACGACCAGTTCGATCGGCAAGTCGATATGCTGCTGTGCGGCACCCGTGATTTGTCCGATGAGCGTAGTCGCGGCCACATGACCGATCTGGGCTGTAGGAATGTGCACGGTGGTGAGCGGCGGCATCATGTGGGCAGACATGTCAATATTGTCGATGCCGACAACAGAGAGGCCTTTTGGCACGATAATGCCCCTCGACTGTGCCTCCTGGAGGCATCCTATCGCGAAGAGGTCGATGCCTCCGATGATCGCGGTGGGGCTGGTGGCGAGGTCAAGCAAGGCGGCACAACCGCTTCGGCCACCGGCTATTGTCAGACCCTGTTGCGAGACAAGCCCGTCTGACAGATCAAGCCCTGCTTTCCTGAGCGCCCTGCGCGCTCCAGCCAGCCTGCCACTCTGGCGGTCATTGAATTGCAGATGGCCCACGATCATACCAATATGCTGGTGGCCCAGATCGATGAGGTGTTGTGCAGCCAGTTCGCCCGAGTGCTCATTATCGACAGTAACCGCAGCAAATTCCGCATCGCTGCACCAGGTCAGAATGATTGGTACGCCTGATGTCCTGAGGAGAAAAACCGCCTCCCTGGCCCGTTTGGCTCCGACCAGCATCAGGCCATCGACGCCGCGGTCAAGCAGCGTGCGGATTGCTTCTGTTTCCGCAGCCGGGTTCATTTCGTGCGAGGCCACCAGAAGCTGATAGCCCTCACGCACAAGCGTCGTCTGCATGGCCTGCAAGAAATGGGCAAAGATCGTACTGTCAAGTGTGGGGACAATTGCCCCCACTGTCATGGATCGCCCTGAGGCAAGCGCGCGTGCCAGGCCATCAGGCCGATAGCCAAGCCTTCGGGCACTCTCATGGACGAGCCTGAGCGTTGCAACAGAAACAAGTTCCGGCTGTGCCATGGCGCGTGAGACAGTGGCGGGCGAAACGCCAGCATCCTTCGCGACATCTACTAATCTCGCTTTGCGGTTGGATGTCATTTTTGTACAATGAAAATATTTTCAGTCTTTGTCCAGTTTCTTTCCTGCAGAATTTGATAATTTCTTTGCTTATTAGGGGAGTTGACATGAAACCTGTCATCTGATTTTTTGAATGAAACCGCTTTCATATTAAAGCGAAATTGGAGGGTGCGTCCGATGTTGGGGCGGCGGAGTTGGATCGGGCTTGGCACTATTGCGGCGCTTTTGCTGCTCTGGTTCTTGCTCACAACCGTGACAGGCTGGGTGTCCGCTGCCCGCTTTCCCTCGCCTCAGGAGTTCTGGATATCACTCAATCAGGTTTCGACCCGCGGCTATGCTGGCGGGCAGCTTTTTAGCCATGCGCTGCACAGTCTCAGGCTCGTGGCCATGGGGTTCACGGTTGCAATCATTACGGGCGTCCCGCTGGGCCTCTGGATGGGCTGGAGCCGCAAGGCAGAAGCTGCAATCAATCCTGTTTTTCTGATCATTCGCCCGATTCCTCCGCTTGCCTGGATTCCGCTGGCGATCCTCTGGCTCGGGCTTGGTGATGCCGCCAAGATCATGGTGATATGGTTCTCGGCTTTCGTTCCATCTGTCATCAACGCCTTCGCTGGCGTCCGCAATATCGACAGGCCTATCATCGAGGCAGCCCGAATGCTGGGTACCCCGCGATGGCGGCTGGTCAGCGAAATAATCGCCCCGGCGGCGTCACCCATGATCTTTACGGGGCTCAGGCTCTCGCTTCAGGCGGCATGGACCACGCTTGTCGCTGCCGAACTGGTGGGCGCGCTTGTGGGCATCGGGTTTATTCTCAACATGGCGCAGCAGGATCTCTACCCCGGCATGATCCTTGTGGGCATGGTTGTGGTTGGTCTGCTTGGCTGGTCGACCACCTGGCTACTTGGCTTGACCGAGAGGCGTGTGCTGTCCTGGAACCTGGCGGCGAGGGACTAGGCCATGGGCGAGGGCGCACTCACTCTTCGCGAGCGGCTTGGTTGGGGAGCCCTGGGCATTCTGCTGTTTCTCGGTCTCTGGACATTGCTTCCAGTGTCCGGGATTGTGCCGCATCAATTCCTGCCGACGCCGCTGGATGTGCTGAATCGCATTATCCATCTCATCAGCAATCCGTTCGCGGGTTCGACATTGCCGCAGCATCTGGCGTCCAGCTTCCAGCGCTATGCCTTTGGTGTGCTGCTCGCTGCCGCCATCGGTGTCCCACTGGGTTTGATGATGGGCTGGTTTCGTCTGCTCGATGACATCATCACGCCGATCTTTGACGGTCTGCGCTTCATTGCGCCGATTGCCTGGGTGCCATTCGCGGCGCTGTGGTTTGGCACTGGCATTGGTGGCCCTGTCATGATCATCTTCGCAGGAGCGTTTCCACCGTGTCTGATCAATGCCTATCGCGGCGCACGCTTTGTGGAGCCGCGTCTGATTGAAGCGGCACGCATGCTCGGCACCGGCAATACCAGGATGATCCTCGAAATCCTGTTGCCTGCTGCAATACCGTCAATCGTCGCCGGCCTGCGGGTGTCAGCGGGTCTCGGCTGGCAATCGCTGGTGGGTGCGGAGTTGATTGTGGCGGCCGCTGGCGTCGGTTTCATGATGGTGCAGGCGCAAGCCAATGTTGCGACCCCTACGGTGATGGCAGGCATGCTCGCGATTGGTGTCGTCGGAATGCTGATTGATATGCTGCTGAGGCAAGGCGAAGCCTGGCTCCGCCGCCGTCGCGGTCTAGAAGCTTGAGGACGGAACAATGGGATCAATCCGCTTTGAAAATGTCGACAAGATTTTTGGTGATACCGCAGGAGGCGTGAAAGCCCTCGACAATATCAATCTTGAAATCGGGGAGAAAGAATTTGTCGCAATCGTTGGGCCATCGGGCTGTGGTAAAACAACATGCCTCAGGCTGGTAGCAGGTTTCGAACCACCCAGCAGTGGCATTGTCAGCGTCAATGGCAAGCCCGTAACGTCCCCGGGGCCTGATCGCGCGGTCGTTTTCCAGCAGTTCGCGTTGTTTCCGTGGAAATCCGTTTACGAGAATATCGAGCTTGGTCTGCGCAACAAGAATCTCCCTACGGGCGAGCGTGCCGATCTTGTGGCCGGGGCGCTGAAGCTCATGAATCTCGAAAGCCATGCCGCAGCCTATCCCCATCAGCTCTCCGGTGGCATGCAACAGCGGGTGGCTATCGCGCGGGCCTATGTGCTCGACCCGGAAGTCCTTTTGATGGACGAGCCGTTCGGTGCACTCGATGCCCAGACCCGCGTGGTCATGCAGGAAGAACTGGTGCGTCTGGCCCGCGTCAATCCGCGCACAGTGCTCTTCATCACGCACGCGGTTGATGAGGCAGTGTATCTTGCGGACCGCGTTGCCATTATGACAAGGAGACCGGGCCG
>JANNRX010000173.1:0-2271 GCA_031401875.1 Hyphomicrobiales bacterium
GCCCCTATGCGGACGAGGATCTGTTCATTGCACCGCCCGATGGCCGCGTCTTCGCCGCCCGTTGCCGCAAGCCGGGCAAAGGTGCAAACGAAGATGGTGAAGCCTGCATCTGGCGCTTCCGGCAATCAGGAGCGGATGTGCAACTGCGATTTTCAACTGCCCTCCTTCCACAATGGGAGGATATGGCCCTTGGTATCGCTACCTTGCTCAAAAAATGGGAAAACCCATAAACAGCCATGCGCGTCATCTGTGAGCGTGCCGCTGTTCACCCCAGAGCGCCATGGCCAGTGGCGCTGAACTGCCTAGGGTCAGGACCTATTAATCTCATGCATTTGACGCGAGAGATTAATAGGTCCTGACCCTTGTTCGCAACGCATCGGCTGACTGGCGCACCACCTCGGCGATCTGCAAGAGCTGTTTCGAAAGAGGGCTTGTCTTGCGCCAGATCATGCCAACCCTGCGCGAGGGTTGAGGATTCTCAAACCGTGCGACAGAGACCAGCCCTGAACGTGTTTCGACCGCCACCGCCATCTCCGGGATCAACGTGACCCCGATACCGGCGCTGACCATCTGCACCAGCGTGGTAAGGGAACTGCCATCAAGCAGTTCCCGTGATGACGCGGAATGCATGTTGCAGAACGACAGTGCCTGATCACGAAAGCAATGCCCCTCTTCCAGCAACAGCAGTTTCATCTCGCGCAGCATGTCACGATCCGGCACTGGCTTGCTTGAGTCCTCGCTCGGCCGAATCAGCACAAACCCCTCTGTAAAAAGCGCAACCTCGGTCAAGGAAGGCTCCGAGACCGGCAAAGCAACGATTGCCGTGTCAAGCCGACCATCTGCAAGCTCCTGAATCAGTTTCTGCGTCAGCGTCTCCCGTACGTGAATCACAAGCCCAGTATTCATGCGTGCAAGATCGCCGATGAGGGTTGGCAGCAGGTATGGCGCGACAGTCGGGATGATTCCGATGCGTAGCCGCCCCACCAGTTGTTCTCGCGAGGCCCGCTCCAGATCTCCCAGTTCTTCGACCTGGCGCAGGATATCGCGAACCCGCAGAACAAATTCCTCACCGAAGTTGGTCAGCCGGACCTGTCGAGGGCCTCTTTCAAACAGCGTTGTATTCAGTGACGCCTCCAATTCCTTGATCTGCATGGACAAGGCAGGCTGCGAAATCGCACAGGCATCCGCAGCTCGACCGAAATGGCCATGACGTGCCAGTGCGTCAAAATAGCGAAACTGCTTGAGCGTCAGATTGTTCATAACTTGAACTTATCTCAATAATCAGAAAATCCAACTTAAACTAATCGAAACGCTTTGTTACTGACGTCATACAAGAGTGGAAATAACCAATATCACTGTGCCTTACTTCTGCATCGCCACGGCGTTGAAAACAGTTGTTTGCGCAACCCAAAAGCCCACAGGCACGACAGGAGAGAGACATGAGCGAAAATGAAGGCGGGAACGCAGGCAAGTGCCCGGTCGTGCATGTAGCCTCCAAAAATGCGACTTTTGGGGTCAGATCAAACAGTGATTGGTGGCCGAACCAGCTGAACCTCAGGATTCTCCATCAGCATACGGCTCTGTCCAGTCCCATGGGACCTTCGTTCCGCTACGCCGACGAGATCAGGAAGCTCGATTGGGCGGCCCTGAAGCAGGACCTGATCGCGCTGATGACAGATTCGCAAGAGTGGTGGCCCGCTGACTACGGTCATTATGGCCCTTTCTTTGTCCGGATGGCGTGGCATAGCGCAGGCACGTACCGCACCGGTGATGGTCGCGGCGGTGCAGGCTCAGGAACACAACGCTTTGCGCCGCTCAACAGCTGGCCTGACAACGGCAACCTCGACAAGGCGCGCAGGCTGCTCTGGCCCATCAAGCAGAAGTACGGCAATGCCATCTCATGGGCCGATCTGATGATCCTGTCCGCAGATGTCGGCATGGAAACCATGGGGTTCAAGACGTTCGGCTTTGGCTTTGGTCGTGAGGACGTCTGGGCACCAGAAGAAGACATTTATTGGGGAGCCGAAGATACCTGGCTTGGCGACAAGCGCTACAGCGGCGACCGGGTGCTCGAAAATCCTCTTGCGGCTGTTCAGATGGGTCTGATCTATGTGAATCCTGAAGGACCAAACGGCAATCCGGACCCGCTCGCATCTGCCAGGGATATCCGCGAGACCTTTGCACGCATGGCCATGAACGATGAAGAAACGGTGGCCCTCATTGCGGGCGGCCACACGTTCGGCAAAAGCCACGGCGCCGCCGATCCCGGCC
>JANNRX010000174.1:0-2011 GCA_031401875.1 Hyphomicrobiales bacterium
AGTATCCGAAACGACGTCCGCCGTGGAACAGACTCGCATTCGACAATGCCACCATGGTCGCCGATCACCTTCGCCACCAGTGCAAGTCCGAGGCCACTGCCCTGCGCCTTGGTTGTGACGAACGGATCAAACAGGTGTTGCTGCAGGTCAGGAGGAACGCCGGGCCCGTTGTCGCGCACCGAAATCTCAAGAGGCAGCGCAACGCGCGAAACTTGTCCGTGGGATTGAAGCCGGATGCCGGGACGATAGGCTGTCGACAGCGTAATTTCACCATCAATAGCTGATTCTCCAACGGCTTCCGCAGCGTTCTTCACCAGATTTAGCAAGACTTGAACGAGCTGATCCCGACTGCCAAGAACAGGCGGGAGGGAGGGGTCATAGATTTCCTGGAAACGGATATGGCGGGCAAATCCCGACTGTGCGAGCCTTTTGACGTGATCAAGAACATCATGGACATTGACAGGCCCACGCTCGATGCTGCGCTCGTCTCCAAACAGTTCGACACGCTCGACAAGTTTGACGATCCGGTCAGTCTCGTCGCAGATCAGCTGTGTCAGCATGCGGTCCTCGTCCGGAACCGAAGCTTCCAGCAGTTGGGCTGCCCCGCGAATGCCCGACAGCGGGTTCTTGATTTCATGGGCGAGCATGGCGCCCAGCGCAGTAATTGAGCGGGCCGCCCCGCGATGGGTCAGCTGTCTGTCTATTTTTTCAGCAATTGTCCGTTCTTGCAGCAAAACCACGATTGAGCCCGCCGGCTCGCGCAAGGGACCGGCAAAAACATCGACAACCCGGTCCTGGCCGACACGTGGCGACGAGAGATCAACCCGGTACTCGCTGACGCTTGCGCCGCGCCGTTCAACCTCTTCGACAAGGGCGATGATCGGCGAGCCAAAAGGCACGAGTTCGGCCAGCGTATGCCGTTGCAGGAACAACTGGCTCGACTGGAAAAAATCCTCCGCTGCAAGATTGGCCTGCAGGATGCGCCTGTCATCTCCAATCACGATGATCGGCAGGGGCAGCACGCTCAGAACCTGGCTTTCCAGGCTCTCGAAGGCTATGAGCGGTGTGGCAATATTCATCGCGATACTCTGCGCCAAGATACAACTCTTTCGTGAAACCCGGTGAAAGGCCGGGGTTTTACAGGTGACAGCCGGGGATCTGGTGAGCCTTTCATGCTGCCAGTTCCTCCATGTCGGCTCCGCAGAACAGCGCCGTCAGCGACTGGATCGCGACCTTCGGGTCCAGCGTCGTCAGCATGCGCTCGCGCAAGGCCCGGATGTCCGCGCCTGAAGCCCGCACCGAGACCTCGGCATAGGCGGCAAGATGTTTGCGTGCATGCCTGACCCCGGCCTCACAGCCCATCAAGGCCAGCAGGCCCTCATAATGCGCAATGGCAATCTTAAGCCTGTCCTCAAGTGACAGGATCACCGGTTTGGACCCCGCCAGTCCGGCACCGACCGCACCCACAAGCCAGGGCTGGCCGATGGCGGCACGGCCAATCATCACGAAATCAGCCCCGGACTTCGCAAGGCAGTCGCGCGCTGTCGCCAGATCATGGATGTCGCCATTGGCCACCAGCGGGATCGTCACCGCCGCCCTGACAGCGGCAATCGCGGCCCAGTCGGCCTGCCCCTTGTAGAACTGCTGGCGCGTGCGGCCATGCACTGTCACCATGGCGATGCCCTCGGCCTCGGCACGCCGGGCGAGTTCGGGTGCATTGGCGCTGGCATGGTCCCAGCCCAAGCGCATCTTGACGCTGACCGGGCATCTGACGGCGCTGACAACTGCCTTGATCAAGGTCAGGGCATGGTCCAGGTCACGCATCAATGCCGAGCCTGAAAGCCCGCCGGTGACGCGCTTGGCCGGGCAGCCCATGTTGATATCAATCATCTGCGCCCCGGAGGCTTCGGCCAGCCTGGCCGCCTCCCCCATCCAGCGGGCCTCGCACCCGGCGATCTGTATCACATGCGGGACAATGCCATTGCCTTCGGAACGCAGGCGCGTTTCCTCG
>JANNRX010000175.1:0-5326 GCA_031401875.1 Hyphomicrobiales bacterium
GCGCCAAAACGCTGGCCAGCGCCATCGTTTTGGTTTCGCTGTGCCTCAGATCTGTGGATTCAGCAGGATTGCTCATCCCGCGTGGATATCACGGCGACCTTAAAGAACCGTGGAAGCAGAAAGCATCTGAACCCGCTGCTACAATGCTTCCGGATTGAGGATGCGGATCGGCTTGCCCGCGAGAAAAGCCAGAATATTCTCAAGGCTTTCACCGTAAAATTGATCAAATACGGCTTTGGTCGAATAACCCAGATGCGGAGTCAGCACCAGATTGGGCGCGCTGCGGAAAGAATGCACTGTCGGCAGCGGCTCTTCATCGAAGACATCGACAGCGGCCCAGATCGTGCGGCTGTGCAGTTTGTCCAGAAGGGCATGTTCATCCACAAGAGGCCCGCGCGAGGTGTTCACCAGAACGGCGTTGTCTTTCATGAGGTCGAGCTCCGCCTTGCCAACAAGGCCGCGTGAGCGCTCCGATAAAACCATGTGGATCGACACGATATCGGCCTGCCGGAAGAGCTCTTGCTTCTCGACGCGACGGCATCCGGCGGCTTGCGCCACTTCGGATGTCAGGTTCTGGCTCCAGGCAATGACATCCATGCCGAAAGCACGGCCATACGCCGCGACGAGACTTCCGAGCCTTCCGAGCCCGACAATGCCCAGTGTCTTGCCGGACAGGCTGAAGCCTATATTGAGCCCCTCATGCCAACCGCCCTGACGCATGGTGGTATCGGCTTGCGGAATGCGACGGGCGCACGCCAGGATCAGCCCGAAGGCCAGTTCTGCGGTCGAGGCTGTGCTGTGCTGGCCGCCAGTATTGCTGACGATGATCTTGCGGGCCGAGCAGGCCGCCAGATCCAGCGTCGGTGCCCTGCCGCCGGTAAGCGCAATCATGCGCAAGTTCGGCAGGCTGTTGATCAACGCGGCTGAAAAGACCGTGCGTTCCCGCATCGGCACGATGATAGTGAACGGCGCGAGCAATCGCGCGGTTTCATCCAGCGCGCCCAGCGGCTCCTGAAATACCGTGATATCGGCTTTGCCCTTCAGCAGGTCCCAGTCAGCCGAGGCGAGTGCCACATTCTGGCTGTCATCGATGATCGCAACTTTGGGCAATGGCATGCTGTCAATCCGGCTTGATGGCGTTCTCGCGCACAACAGCGCCCCAGACCGCGACTTCGTTATCGTAGAATTTGCGGAAGGCATCCGGTCCGTCGAGACGCAGTGTGATCTGCTGGGTTTCGATCAAGGTTTTTGAGACGCGCTCATCCCTGAAGGTTGCTTGCAGATCGGCGGTCATGCGGTCGATCACCGGTTTGGGCGTTCCGCCAGGCGCGAAGACGCCCCACCAGGCATTGGCGGAGAAATCCTTGAAGCCTGCCTCGATCATGGTCTGCGTGGAGGCAAGATTCGACAACCGCGCTTCGCCGGTCTGAAGCAGTGGGCGCAATGTGCCCGCTGCCAGCTGCGCCGCCATATTGGCGACAGAGGTGATGACGAGATCGATATGACCGCCAATGGCATCGTTCAGGGCCGGTCCACCACCACGGTAAGGCACATGCTTCACGCTGAAGCCGCCCTTTTTCTGGAGAAGGATCATGGTCAGGTGGCCAAGGCTGCCATTACCGATCGAGCCGAAGGTCAATGTATCAGGCGCGGCTTTTGCCGCAGCGAGCACATCCGCGAAGGTCTTGTAAGGCTTTGAGGGATGGCAGGCCAGCACCATGGGCGCAGTGCCGACCAGCAGCACCGGATCAAGGTCTTTCTTTGCATCGAAGGTCAGAGGCAACAGGCTCGGAATCACACCATGGCTATCGAAGACGAACAGCCAGTTGAGACCATCGGGTGGGGATTTCGCGACTGCTGCGGCACCAATGCTGGACGCGCCACCTGGCCGGTTTTCGACGATAATCGTTGCACCGAGGCGCTGTTGCATGCCGGGCTGCACAATCCTTGCGACCGCATCCGTGGAACCGCCAGCCGGAAAAGGCACCGTGAACTTGATGGTTTGTCCGGCAGGCCAGCTTTGGGCTTGCGCCATGGCTTCGCCAAGAGATGCCTTGCCTGCGAAGGGTGCGAGTGCAGCACCAGCCAGAAGGCCGCGCCGTGACAGTGTGAGCATTGGTGATCCTCCCGGAATCGAGTGGCGATTTTCGCCTTTCGCTCGAGTCTTACCGTTGAAAGGGGTGGCTCGCCAAGTCTTTCTCCCGCGTCGATGCTTTTTTCCGGCCAAAGCCTTCTTTTTGAGCCCATTGCAGGTTTGGTTGGGGCATGCTCAACTGATGTCAACCGTCACGGGCTTGTCATGAGGATTTGCTGGATGCTGCATTTGGCCCTCAGGCGAGGGAAGACGGAATGACCGGGAGGACCATGTGATGATGAAAAGACTTTCCCTTGCCCTGGCGCTCAGTGTCAGCGCAACCGCTGCAATGGCGCAGACCGAAATTCAGTGGTGGCATGCGATGACGGGCGCGAACAACGACGTGATCGTCCGCCTGGCCGATGAGTTCAATGCTTCCCAGAAAGATTACAAGGTAGTCCCGGCCTACAAGGGCAGCTATCCTGACACACTGAACGCCGGCATTGCGGCATTCCGCGCAGGCAGCGCACCCCATATTATGCAGGTCTTCGAGGTTGGTACCGCGACGATGATGGGGGCCAAGGGCGCGATCAAGCCTGTGCAGGAAATGATGAAGGATGCCGGCGAAACATTCGATCCGAAATCCTATCTGCCTGCCATCACCGGCTACTATTCCACGGTGAAGGGCGAGATGCTCTCGTTCCCCTTCAACTCCTCGTCCGCCGTGATGTGGTATAACAAGGATGCTTTCAAGAAGGCAGGCCTCAATGCCGACGTGCCGCCCAAGACATGGCCTGAAGTGTTCGACGCGGCCCGCAAGCTGAAAGCGGCGGGCTGGGACAAATGCGGCTTCTCGACGGCCTGGGTTACCTGGCTGAACATCGAGCAGCTGGGTGCATGGCATAATGTGGCGCTTGGCACCAAGGCCAATGGCATGGATGGTTTTGACAGCTCCTTCCAGATCAACGGTCCGCTGCATGTGAAACACCTCAGCAATCTCGTCGATCTGCAGAAGGAGGGCGTGTTCAGCTATTCCGGCCGTACCAACACCGGTGAAGGTCGCTTCACCTCGGGCGAATGTCCAATCTTCCTGACCTCGTCGGCTTTCTTCGGCAATGTCCGGGCCAACGCCAAGTTTGACTGGGCCAACACCGTGATGCCGTTTTATCCGGATCAGGCAGGCGCACCACAGAACTCGATCATCGGCGGCGCTTCGCTCTGGGTGATGGGCGGCAAGCCTGCTGCTGAATACAAGGGCGTGGCGAAGTTCTTCACATTCCTTTCTGATGTTGACCGCCAGGTGAAGCTGCATACGGAATCGGGATATCTGCCGATCACCAAGGCGGCCTACGACAAGGTGAAGGGCTCGGGCTTCTACAAGGACAAGCCGTTCCTCGAAACCCCCTTGCTGCAGCTCAACAACAAGGAGCCGACCGAGAATTCGCGCGGTCTGCGCTTCGGCAATCTCGTGCAGATCCGCGACATCTGGTCCGAGGAATACGAAGCTGCACTGAATGGCCAGAAAGCACCAAAGGCTGCCATGGATGCAGCTGTCGAGCGCGGCAATGCCGTGCTCAGGCAGTTCGAGCGCACAGTGACGCGGTAAGGGCAGGAGCGAGTGGCGAATAGCGAGTAGAACGATGGGTCACAACCTGCCTCCACTCGCTACTCGCCATTCCCTATTTGCACTTTACCCATGAACAAAACCGCCCATTTCAAAGGTTTGCTGATCCCGGGACTGCTGCTGCTGCCGCAACTCCTGATCACAGTGATCTTTTTCTACTGGCCGGCGAGCCAGGCGGTGTGGCAGAGCTTTCTGGTGCAGGACGCTTTCGGAACCTCGACAGAGTTCGTCTGGTTCGAAAATTACAAGGTGCTGTTCCAGTCGGCGGAGTATGGCAAGGCCTTCGTCACGACACTGATTTTCTCGAGTCTCGTGACGTTCTTCTCGCTGTCGATCGCACTCTTGTTTGCCGTCATGGCGGAACGGCATATCCGCGGGCATCAGATTTTCACGACGCTGCTGATCTGGCCTTATGCCGTGGCCCCGGCCATTGCGGGCGTGTTGTGGCTGTTTCTGTTTCATCCCTCGCTTGGCATTCTGGGGCGGGGATTGAAGGATCTGGGCGTCAACTGGGACCCCTTGCTTGATGGCAATCAGGCGATGGGGCTCGTTATCATTGCCGCTGTCTGGAAACAGATCAGCTATAATTTCCTGTTTTTTCTTGCTGGTCTTCAGGCCATCCCCAAAAGTGTCATCGAGGCCGCGACCATCGACGGCGCGAAACCCTGGCGGCGGTTCTGGACCATCGTGTTTCCGCTGCTGTCGCCGACGACATTCTTTCTGCTGATCGTCAATATCGTCTATGTCTTCTTCGATACGTTCGGCATCATCGATACGGTGACCGGTGGTGGCCCCTCCAAGGCCACCACCACCCTGGTTTACAAGGTCTATAACGACGGTAAGGGCGGCGCTGATCTCGGCGGTTCAGCGGCGCAGTCGGTGATATTGCTCGGCATGGTGATTGCGCTCACCGCGATCCAGTTCAAGTATATCGAGCGGAAAGTGACATACTGATGGACGCCATGGTCGTGCAAGACAGTGCGATCGCGTCCTCTCCCCCCTCGTGGGGGAGAGACAGAGAGGGGGCGGTGATGCCGATCTCAAAGCCTGCAGAACAGGCACAACTCTTCGTGCCAGTTCCCTACGCCTGGTACTTTGCATCGACGGCCCCCTCCCTGCCCTCCCCCGCAAGGGGGGAGAGTTCTCAGGAAGTGACTCATGGTTGAGAACCGCAGCTTCGGCGACAGGCTCGCTTATATCATCCTCTCGATCGGCGTCTTCATTGTCGCCTTTCCGGTGTATCTGACCTTTGTCGCTTCCACCTGGGACGCCTCGACCATCATCAACGGCCAGATGCCGCTCTATCCCGGCCCGTATTTCTTCGAGAATTACACCCGCATCCTGTTCGTCGGCACGGCAGGCACCACGCGCGAGCCGGTGCTGAACATGATGCTGAATTCCTTCATCATGGCGATGGCCATCGCCTGCGGCAAGATTTTCATCTCCATCCTCTCGGCCTATGCGGTGGTCTACTACCGCTTTCCGTTCCGCATGACGGCGTTCTGGCTGATCTTCATCACGCTGATGCTGCCTGTGGAAGTGCGCATTTTCCCGACCTTCAAGGTGGTGGCGGATGTGGGTTTCCTCGACACCTATCAGGGACTGGCCATTCCACTGATTGCGTCGGC
>JANNRX010000176.1:0-9028 GCA_031401875.1 Hyphomicrobiales bacterium
AGCGTCTTGTCACCTTGTCCCTGCGTCTTGTCGATGCGGCCTTGCGCAGCAGCGCGGAAGCCAACCGGCTGTTTCTGGAAATTCTCACATCACGCAATATTCCCGAGCTGGTTCTCCGCCGCATGCATGAAACGGGTGTTCTGGGGCGGTTTATCCCCGATTTCGGCCGTATTCAGGCGATGATGCAGTTTTCATCGTATCATCACTACACGGTGGATGAGCATACCTTGCGCGCCATTGGCGTTCTGGCCGAGATTGATGGCGGCAGCCTCAAGGATGAGCACCCCGTTGCCAATGAAATATTCCCGACATTGCAGAGCCGTCTGGCGCTCTATGTTGCCCTGTTTCTGCATGATATCGGCAAGGGGAGAGACGAGGACCACTCGATCGCGGGTGCCCGCATTGCCCGCGATCTGTGCCCACGGCTTGGCCTGACTGCGGCCGAGACCGACACTGTGAGCTGGCTGATCGAGCAGCACCTGCTGATGTCCAACACGGCACAGCACCGCGATATCAGCGATCCCAGGACCATCGAGAGCTTTGCTGCCAGCATCCAGACGCTGGAGCGGTTGAAGCTGCTTCTGGTGCTCACGGTGTGTGACATCAAGGCTGTAGGGCCTGGCGTCTGGAATGGCTGGAAAGGGCAGCTGTTGCGGACGTTGTATTGGGAAACCGAAGTGATCCTTGCCGGGGGGCATTCTGCCCGCAACCGCAAGGAGCGCGTGCTTGCGGCCCAGGAAGCGTTAAGGCAGGAGATGCCCCATCTTACAGATGAACGTTTTAGCGCCTATGCCCAGCGGCATTTCCCCGCCTATTGGCTGAAGGTGGAGCCTTCCCGCAAGCGCAAGCATGCCGAACTGCTGTTCAAGGCGGAAGAAACCGGCGAGATGCTGCTGACTCAGACGGAAACCAATGCGTTCCGTGGCGTCACTGAACTGACCGTGCTTGCCATCGATCATCCGCGGTTGCTGGCAATCCTCACCGGAGCCTGCGCGGCAGCCGGTGCGAATATTGTCGAGGCGCAGATCTTCACCACGACCGACGGGCTGGCGCTCGATACGATCTTCATTTCTCGTGCCTTCGACCGGGACGAGGACGAATTGCGCCGGGCCGAGAAAGTGGCGCAGCATATCGTGCAGACCTTGAAGGGAGACCTGAAGCTGCCCGAAGAGATTGCCTCGCGCGCGGCGTCGCGGCAACAGCAGGTGGCCTTCGTGATTGCGCCGGAAGTGGTGATTGATAACAGCCTGTCCGACAACAACAGCGTGATTGAGGTGACTGGGCTTGATCGCCCCGGCTTGCTCTATGAATTGACGACCGTGATCGGGCGGATGAACCTCAACATCAATTCCGCGCGGATCGTCACCTTTGGCGAAAAGGCTGTCGATGTTTTCTATGTCACGGACCTCACGGGCGGGAAGATTCTCCAGGCGCAGCGGCAATCTGCTCTGAAAAAAGCCCTTCTGGGTGTGTTTGCCCCGGTATCCAAGCCTTCGAAGACTTGATTTTCGACGTCTCAACCCTGATATCCAGTGCAACCGAATACAGCCTGTATTGACGACATTCTGGATAAAGCCATGACCAATCCCAACAACGCTCTCAAGCCTGACGCCAACGGGCTTGATCAGACGACCGAAGCCGTGGAAACCATCACCGGGATGGAAGGCGAGATCCTCCCCCCTGATCCTATCGCCATACTTGAGGCGGAAAAAGCGGAGTTGAAGGACAAGCTGCTGCGGGCATTGGCTGATATGGAGAACCTGCGCCGGCGGACGGAGAAAGATCTGGGTGATGCCCGCATTTATGGCGTTACCCGTTTTGCCCGCGATATGCTTGATGTCACTGATAATCTGCGCCGAGCCGTCGAGAGCATACCGGCAGAGGCGCGCGAGAGTGCGGATGGCGCCTTCAAGGCATTGATCGATGGCGTTGATCTGACCGAGCGCGATCTCCTGAAGAAGATGGAAGGGCACGGTGTTCGCAAACAGGCTCCGGAAGGACTGAAATTCGATCCGAACTTCCATCAGGCCATGTTCGAGGTGCCCGACGAAACCAAACCGAATGGAACAGTCTTGCAGGTTATCCAGGCGGGCTACGTCATTGGGGATCGTGTCCTGCGCCCCGCCATGGTCGGCGTCTCCAAAGGCGGACCCAAAGTCGCGCAAGGCGAGAGCGTCAACAAGACGGCGTAGGCTTCAGGACCCAATCGCATACGGTCTGAACAGCACTTATTGGCCTTTTGACGTGAAAGCGGGCAGAAGCAGCCCAAGTCCGGTCAGCAGCCAGGGAATGGCAATCCATATCAGCGCATCTCCCAGATATACGTGTGCGAGATGGCTGATGGTCAGCCGTGCGGCATGCATTTTCACCGCAACATCAGAGGATGAGAAAAAGGCCATCCAGTACAGGCCATATCCAATCGCAATGAGCAGCGCGGGCAGGCAGAGAAATGCCGGTCGCCACAGGCTTTTACCGACACTTCTCATGCGCAGGCCCAAGGAAACCCAGAGCATGATTGTCATCAATGCACCAGCAATGGCCGGCACATAAAGATGGATCTGTTCGCGCATGGTTGCTTTTGATCCTGACCCTAGGTGTGTTAATAAGGAAGCGGGCAGATACGTTCTCTCCCCGAACTAAATCATTGCATCACCGTAGTGCGTCCTTCGAGGCTCCTTCGCTGCGCTTCGTCGCACCTCTGGATGAGGAGGCTTGGGCTTGGCATCGGCGAAAGCGCTGGTGCAATTACGAATGTTCCTCATCCAGAGGTGCGAGCGTAGCGAGCCTCGAAGGACGCACAACGGTTGTGCAACAGTCTCTTGCGGGGAGACTCCCCGCCACGGCGTCGTGAGACTTATAAGACAGCCTAATCCCGCAGAAGTTCATTGATCGCTGTTTTGGCGCGGGTCTGTGCATCAACCGTTTTCACGATCACGGCACAGTAGAGCGACGGAACAGGTTGCCCGTCGGCGCGCGGTTTGCCCGGAAGGCTGCCCGGAACCACTACCGAGTAAGGTGGCACATAGCCGATATGGGTCTCACCCGTCGCCCGGTCAATGATCTTGGTGGAAGCCGAGATGAACACTCCCATCGAGAGCACCGAGCCCTCGCCGATGATCACGCCTTCGACAACTTCCGAACGCGCGCCGACGAAGCAATTGTCCTCGATAATGACGGGATTGGCCTGCAAGGGCTCCAGCACACCGCCGATGCCGACGCCGCCCGAGAGATGCACGTTCTTGCCGATCTGCGCACAGGAGCCGACCGTCACCCACGTATCGACCATGCCGCCGTCATCCACATACGCCCCGACATTGACGAAGGAGGGCATCAGCACCACGTTCTTGCCGATGAAGGCCGAGCGGCGCACGACACAGCCTGGAACCGCGCGGAAACCTGCCGCAGTGAAATGCTCGCCTGTCCAGCCGTCGAATTTGGAAGGC
This sequence comes from Hyphomicrobiales bacterium, assembly GCA_031401875.1. Classification (GTDB taxonomy): domain Bacteria; phylum Pseudomonadota; class Alphaproteobacteria; order Rhizobiales; family Beijerinckiaceae; genus JADCCX01. The sequence goes on from JANNRX010000176.1 coordinate 3,444, forward strand.
ACTTTGTCCCACCACACGGCAGCATCAGGCCCGCCCTTGATGATCTGGTTGTCATTCAGGCGAAAGGAGAGAAGCACTGCCTTCTTGAGCCATTGATGCACGGCCCAGCTGTCCTTGCCGGTTTTGCCCGGCACCTTTTGCGCGACCCTGAGCTTGCCTGAATCAAGACCGGCCAATGCATCGTTGACGGCGTCACGGGTCTCGCCCTTGGTCGCAGCATTGATTTCGGCGCGGTTGTCCCAGGCCTTGTCGATGCTGGCCGCGAGTGATGCGATGGTCATGTCTGTGTCAATCCTTGTAGATGATGCTCTTGTTGCCGTTATTGATGTCGCGGATGTCGGTATTGCCGGTAAAGGCCATGGTGATATCCAGCTCCTTGGCGATGATTTCAAGCGCCTTCGTGACACCTGCCTGTCCGCCGGCACCCAGTCCATAGAGGAAGGCGCGGCCGATCATGGCGCTGTTGGCACCGAGCGCCAGGGCTTTCAGCACGTCCTGACCGCTGCGTATGCCTGAATCGAGGATGATCTCGGTCTTGCCGCCGACGGCATCGACGATCTTTGGCAGTGCCCGGATGCTGGAAGGCGCACCATCCAGCTGGCGGCCGCCATGGTTTGAAACGATGATGGCATCGCAACCGGTATCAACCGCAATCCGCGCATCTTCAGGATCAAGAATGCCCTTGAGGATGATCTTGCCCTTCCAGAGCTTCCTGATCCACTGGAGATCAGCCCATGTCAGGCTCGGATCGAACTGCTCGGCGGTCCAGGCCGAGAGCGATGTCAGGTTGGTGACGCCCTTGGCGTGCCCCACGATATTGCCGAAGCCGCGTCGCTTGGTGCCCAGCATGCCAAGGCACCAGCGCGGCTTGGTCATCAGGTTGAGGATATTGGCGAGCGTCGGCTTGGGCGGGGCGGACAGCCCGTTCTTGATATCCTTGTGGCGCTGGCCCAGCACCTGAAGATCAAGCGTTACCACCAGCGCCGAGCATTGGGCAGCTTCGGCGCGCGCGATCAGCCGTTCGATGAAATCCCGGTCACGCATGACATAGAGCTGGAACCAGAAAGGCGCTTTGGTATTTGCCGCGATATCTTCAATCGAGCAGATGCTCATGGTGGAGAGGCAGAAGGGAACACCGTAAGCTTCCGCTGCCTTTGCCGCCAGAATCTCCCCGTCGGCATGCTGCATGCCGGTCAGGCCCGTCGGTGACAAGCCCACCGGCATTGCCACCTCCTGCCCCAGCATGGTGGAGCGGATGGAGCGCTTTTCGATATTCACAGCCACACGCTGGCGCAGCCTGATGGGGGCGAAATCGCTCTGGTTGGCCCGGTAGGTGCTCTCTGTCCAGGCACCGGAATCTGCGTAATCGTAAAACATGCGCGGCACGCGGGCCTTCGCCAGCAGGCGTAAATCCTCGATGCTCGTGATCGTGCCCATGCTCATGATTCAGTCTTCCCGATGCTTCAGTCTTCTGTGCGTTTCGCGATCTTGGAGAATTTCTTGATCACCCTGTCGCGCTTGAGCTTTGACAGGTAGTCGATGAACAGCTTGCCGTCGAGATGGTCGATCTCGTGCTGAACGCAGGTCGCAAGCAGGCCGTCCGCATCCAGCTCTTCGGTTTTGCCCTTCGCATCCATGAAGCGGAACCGGATTCGTGTCGGACGCTCCACCTCCTCGTAATACTCCGGGATCGAAAGGCAGCCTTCCTCATAGATCGATTTTTCCTCGGAAACCGAGAGAATTTCTGGGTTAATCAGGACCATCGGCTGCGGGAGCTCCTCTTTCCGGGCAAGATCGACCACCACCATGCGCTGCGGCACGCCGATCTGGATAGCGGCCAGGCCGATTCCGGGCGCATCATACATCGTCTCAAGCATGTCATCAGCGAGTTGAAGCACGCCCTTGTCGATCGTCGTTATCGGCGTCGAGACAAGCCGCAACTGCGGGTCAGGAATAAACAGGATCGTGCGCAGGGCCATCAGGGGTTATCCATAACTGAATTTCCGCAGGAGATAGGCGGTTCGCAGCCTGCGGTCAAATGCGTTCCGCTTTCGTTCGATTTTCAAATCAATCTGGGTTAGTCTTGTCGCATGAATGATGTGGTGCTGATTCTCGGCCAGACCCCCGTGACGCTGCGCGATCTGCTGATTGCGGCGGCAGGGCTTGCCATGCTCCTGCTGATCATCCTTGTCTGGATGACGGTGAAAGCGGGGCGTGAGCGTGCGCTTGAAGCCGCAGCCAGCGCCGAGCGTCAGCGCGAGATGGACGACAAGGTCGCCGCCATGAACCTCCTGCAGGCGGAACTGACGGTGCGTCTGTCGACCATGAGCGAGATTTTCGGCGGTGGGCAGAATGACATGGCCAGGGTCATGGGCGACCGGCTGGATTCGATGCGCGCCGCCATGGGCCAGAGCCTGATGCAGCAGAGCGAAAAGCAAAGCGAAAACCTCGGCAAGCTCAACGAGCGCCTCGCGGTGATCGATTCCGCCCAGAAGAACCTCGCGGACCTGACCGGCGAGGTGCTGGCGCTGAAGGACATCCTCGCCAACAAGCAATCGCGCGGTGCCTTCGGGCAGGGCCGCATGGAAGCCATCGTGCGTGATGGCTTGCCGCCGTCGGCCTATGAATTCCAGGCGACGCTCTCCAACGGCAAACGACCGGATTGCGCCATTCGCCTGCCCGGCGATGACCGTCTGCTGGTAGTCGACGCCAAATTCCCGCTCGAAGCCTTTCAGGCTCTGGAAGCCGCCAAAGGCGACGATCTGCGCATCAGCGCCGCCCAGCGGCAGGTACGCATTGATATCCAGAAGCACATCAATGACATCGTCGAGCGGTATCTGATTCCCGGCGAAACCCAGGATATGGCGTTTCTCTTCATCCCATCGGAATCGCTCTATGCCACCATCGCCGACACCTTCGAGGACCTGATCCAGAAAGCGCATCGCGCCAAGATCATCATCGTCTCGCCCTCGCTGCTGATGATGGCGATTCAGGTGATGCAGGCCATCGTGCGTGATGCGCGGATGCGCGAGCAGGCGGGTGTCTTGCAGAAGGAAGTCGGCCTGATGCTGGATGATGTCCGCCGCCTTCAGGAGCGAACGGCCAAGCTCGATGACCATTTCCGCATGGCGCAGAAGGATGTCGCCGATATCGCGACATCATCGGAGAAGATCGGCAAGCGCGGATACCGCATCGAAGCGCTGGAGTTCGAAGAGACGAAAGCGCCGGTGCAGGTGGTGCGCGCGGCGGAGTAATTGGGCTACTGACAGCCAGGCCAACCATTGGCCACGCGCTGGATGATGCTACAACGGAAAAGACAGCGGCCAGTATGAAACCATCTTGCCGCGGCTGATAACACCCTCGTCAGCCTCGATCAGTGCGAAGCCGTCCATGCCGGCCAAGGCCCTGAGTTGGCCGAAACGGCCGGCTGATGTCACTTCAAGCAGACCATTTCTGCTGCTGATCCTGACCGGAAGTGCTTCCGCCCGACCCGGTTTGCGCGCCCGGTCAAAGCCCGAGACGGCAGGCATGAAGAGCATGCCCGTTTCCAGGGCAAGCAGCTTCTGAAGGGCGGGTCGCAGGAAAAGATGCGCGGCGATCGACATTGCATAGGCCGTGCCTGCAAGGCCAATAACACGCGATTCGCCCATCTTGCCCGTCACAACAGGCTTTGCCGGTTTCATAGCCGCGCGGTGCACTGTGCTTTCGCCATGATGGGCGAGTGTTCTGGCAAGCAGCCCCTCTTCGCCGCCAAGGCTTTCCGCGACAACAATCACGAGATCATGGTTTTGCGACAGGCGCTGAAGCAATGCCTCCAGCATAGCGGGGCGCACGGCACCGGCCTCCGTGAGTGCAATGGCCGGGTTCATCAGCAAGGCTCTGGCAATCCCCAGGTGCGGCAGTCCGTGGGCATGATCATGCAGGCCTGCAAGGGCGATGCGCAAACGGCGAAGCACGGGAATGGTCTGCACACCCGCCGCAAGGGCTAACGCAATATGGCGGGGGTTCAGCGGAATGCCCGCATCCAGAAGCCTGTCGCCGGCCTGCGCTTCTTCACCGGCACGCCGGATGTTATCCTTGATCAGTGCGGCGCGGACATGGAGCGTGTTGTCTGATTGTGTGGCGTGATCCGCCAGAACAACGCCGACAGTGCCATGCGGGATGCTGCTTCCGGCAGCCACATGACAGGCCTGGCCCAAACCGATCATCTGCGCATCAGCGAGAATTTGATACGATCCAGGTGGTAAAGCGCCAAGTGCGTAGCCATCCATCACAGCATGGGTATGGCCCGGCAATGATTGTGCCGCAAAGAGTGATTGCGCCAGAATCCGGCCATGTGCCCCTTGGCAGGAAACATGCTCGATCTCACGAACACAGGTGAATTCGCGGGCAATCGCCTCTGCGATTCTTGGCCAGGGAGAAGCGGGTTGCGTGCGCATGCGCAAGTTCAGTTTCTAGCCGGTAAAAGAGCGGACGACTTGTGACAGCGCAGGTTTCTCCCGTGGCGGCTGGCGCTCTTTCGGGGTGCCGATGGAGATGACCGAAACCAGCTGTTCGTGCTGGCTCAGGTGAAATGCCTTGCGCATTTCGGCTGTCTCCAGCAACCGCCCCGATGAAATACCGCAACTGAAGCCAAGGCTTTCAGCGGCAAGCCACAGGTTTTGCAGCGCGCAACCCACGGTGAGCCATTGGTCCGGCAGGCCAATCTTGCCATGTTCCGGCTGGAGGCTGGCAATCAGGACGACGATGGTTGGTGGCTGCTCGGCTTTGCCACGTGCTTTCCTGAGTCCGAAATCATCTGCTTCTGGGATCGCAGCCTTGAAGGCTGCCATGGACAGTTCCGTGAAGGTAGGGCGGGCCTGATCCGGCACCGTCACCAGCCGGAACGGGAGAACCTTGCCGTGGTCGGGAGCGGCAGCGGCGGCCTCGAGGATGGCATTGAGCCCTGCCGCGTCTGGCCCCGGCGCTTCCAGCATGAGCGCGCCCATATGTTTGCGGCTGCGAATGGCATCAAGCACAGGATTGGATAGGGTCAAAGGGTTTCATCCAGATTTGAGAACAATGGCGGAAGAGAGCGGGAGTCGAACCCACCCAGGACCGTCAGACAGCCCCATCCGGATTTGAAGTCCGGCCGCCCCACCGGGAACGGTTCTCTTCCGCTGGTGTGGATAGCAGCAGGACGTGCATTCGCAAAGGTTGATCTGTCTATAGCAATGTTGCCTATAAATTCAGTCATCAGTTCAGCGCCACACCTGCCGGGCGTTTATCGGCTGCCACAGCGATGTCACCGATCATCAGGCCTTCCGGTCCAATCGTGATTGGCACCGTCGTACCGTCCATCACCTTGCCAGCGAGGATCATCTCGGCCAGCGGGTCCTGCACATGCTTCTGGATGACGCGTTTGAGTGGCCTTGCTCCATAGGCCGGATCGTACCCCTTGTCGGCGATCCATTCGCGGCCGTCAGCGTCAAGCGCGAGGATGATCTTGCGGTCTTCCAGCAGTTTTGCAAGGCGGCGCATCTGGATGTCGACGATGGCTCCCATCTCGGAGCGCTGCAGGCGATGAAACAGGATGATCTCGTCGA
>JANNRX010000177.1:0-16650 GCA_031401875.1 Hyphomicrobiales bacterium
CCGCTGGCCTGGTCAAGGGCTGAGGCGGCTCGTTTGTTCTCCATAATGCCTCTCTCCCCTTGCAATAAGGGGGGAGAAGGGTGCCTTTTCCAGTCTGACGCATGAAATGCACGGGTATTGCAGTTAAAAAGTCGCGTACGGCAAACCGGCGCTTTCTATGAAAAGACATTATCTGGTATACCACCGGCATTCTAATATCGAGGCTTTGCCTCGAGGCAGACAATGCAGGAGAGCAACCGTTGAAAGTACCGCTGCGTCGCTTGTCCCAGGACGGAGCGTCACCAAACCTTATTCTCGAGCGCTTTGCCCCTGAGGAGACGTTCAAGACCAAGGTCTATGGCGCGCTGAAGAACGCGATCATCAACATGGACATCTACGGAACCCGCGAGACCACCTGGATTGACGAGCGTCAATTGTCCGAGCAGCTTGGTGTCAGCCGCACCCCTGTGCGTGAAGCTGTTGCCATGCTGGAGCAGGAGGGCTTCCTGAAATCACTGCCGCGCCGCGGAATCATGGTGCTGCGGAAGACCAAAAACGAAGTGGTCGAGATGATCCAGGCCTGGGCCGCTCTGGAAAGCATGGCTGCGCGGCTGGTGGTCGAACGCGCGACAGATGCCGAGATTGGCAAGCTGCGCATCCTGTTCAAGGATTTCAACGACAACCACAAACCGTCTGACCACATCAATGATTATTCCATGGCCAATATCGTCTTTCACCAGACACTCATCGGCCTCAGCCGCTCGGAGCTGCTGGTCAGCATGACCGATAATCTGCTGTTGCACGTGCGCGGTATCCGCCAGATGACGATCGGGCGCGAAGATCGCGCGAGCCGTTCCATCGTGGACCATCTGCGCATCATCGAGGCGCTGGAACGCCGTGACAGCATTGCTGCCGAGCAATTGTCCCGCGATCACACATTGGGCCTTGTCGCTTTTGTCGAGACTCACGCCGATCTCTTCGACGGAGACATGGCTGTTCGGTAGAGCGTGCTCGCAACGCCCCACCCCCTTCGCAGATGGTTCATCTTGGAAGTACGAGCCGTTACTGCTGTGTCGTTTTTTACCTGTGAACCACAGCATTTCCCTTACATCGCCAGATCAACCCAGATCAGGTGATGATCGCTCGCGGCGTGGATCGGTTCTTTCAGCTCAGGATACGTCGACCAGCGTTTTGGCTGTGCACCGGGCCAGGCGCCTTTGCGAAACAGCCCTGCTTTGGTGATCTTGCCGAACAGGCGGGGGGAGAGCAGAAGATAGTCAATCTTGTCGCCATCATTGCCCAGTCCGAAGGTTCCCTTGCCGGCAAATTCGCCGGTGTCGAACGAGGGATGTTCTGATACATCTTTCAAATCGGTGTTGGTCAGAAGCTCTTTCAGCGGTGCGCTGCCGGGTGTATCGTTGAAATCACCCAGAACCACGATATTTTCGGCACCACTGTTGCGCAGGCCGCGATAAATAGCGGCAACGCGCTCTGCCTGCTGGCGGCGGCGGCCTTGCGAGGCGGGATCATTGCCGCCAAACTTGCTCTTGAAATGGTTGGGAAGCACCCAGATGGTTTCCCCGCCTGGCGTTGTCACCGCATATTCCGGGCAATCACGGCTGAACAGCGGCCCGCCGTTATCCGCCGGATCAGCGACATGGCTGCGCATATCGCCGATGGAAAAGCCCTGCTTGGTCAGCAAGCCGACATCGATGCCTCGGGTGTCATTGCCGTCAATCAGCATGACACTGGCATAGCGGGTGCCGGTGCCCGGTGTTTCGGCATTCACGGAAAGAAGGACAATATCGGTAAACTCCTTGAGGGCGATGCGGTTCTCCGCCTCGACGACGGCAAGGATATCCGCACCAACGTCCCGCAGAACACGACCGACGTTCATGATGGCGATGTCGTTAACCGGCGCCGTCTTGTGCTCCACCCAGCCGACCCAGCTGGCGCGACCATCGGCGACGACTGTCATGGGCCCTGTCTTTGGCCTCTTGACAATCTTCCCCCGGATTTTCCGCAGCCAAACGAAAGGACCCTCATCCTTTTTGGTGAGGCCAAGTGTGGTCATCAGCGCAACAATCCGTGTCTTGTCGGCAGCTGTATACACCGGCTTCTGGAAAAGACGGTTGAGCTCGGCTTCGGCAGAGAGAACAGTGCTCGTCAACGCAGGGTTGGGATTACTCAGCACCTTGGTGCGATCAAACAGATTTTCGACGTTGTAAGCTGCAATGCGCATATCGCGTCTCCTCACAAAGGGCGGATTGTCACAAAACTACACTTTCGTATCGGCCTGTTTCTTGTCATGCGGATGACAGGTTTGAAGGCTTTCCCGGTATGGATTTGATCCATCTTGCCGCCCAAAGACAGATTTCAAGGTCTATGAGTGCAATGGACTGCACCACATTCCCTCAGAGTTGCTTTCACGATCATGCAGCATGATTGTCTTGTAAGCCCCGTCGATTCTTCGCGTGTGCTGAAGCCTTGCGAATGAGCCTCAATCAAGCACAACGGCATGACGCAGTAGCTGTTCCTTCAATGCCGGAAGTGCCGCACCCCGGTGAATACCATGGCGAGTCCTGCTGAATCTGCCGCCGCAATCACCTCGTTGTCGCGCATGGACCCGCCGGGCTGGATCACTGCCGTTGCACCGGCTTCCGCCGCCGCCAGCAGTCCATCTGCGAAGGGGAAGAACGCATCGGAGGCGACGACTGCACCCTTGGCGAGACTCTCGGAGAGGCCTAGCGCCCTTGCGGCTTCCATGGCTTTCCACGCCGCGATGCGGGAGCTGTCGACGCGGCTCATCTGGCCTGCGCCGATGCCCACGGTTGCGCCATTGCGGGCGTAGACAATGGCGTTGGATTTGACGTGCTTGGCCACGCGGAAAGCAAAGCGCAGGTCTGTCAGTTCCTGCGGCGTCGGCGTGCGTTTCGTGACCACCTTCAGTGTCATGTCATCCACCACAGCGTGGTCGCGGTCCTGCACCAGTAAACCGCCTGCCACTGTGCGGATGGTCTTGCCTTTTTGGCGGGGATTGGGAAGACCGCCCGTCAGGAGCAGGCGCAGGTTCTTCTTGGTGGCGATGATGGTGATCGCTTCTTCTGTTGCATCCGGCGCAATGATGACCTCGGTGAAGATCTCGATGATGGCGCGGGCTGCTTGCGCATCGAGTGTCTGGTTCATGGCAACAATGCCGCCGAAGGCTGAAACAGGATCACAGCGCAGTGCTGCTTCATACGCTTCACGCAGTGTCTTGCCCTCGGCCACTCCGCAGGGATTGGCGTGTTTGATAATGGCGATGGCGGCGCATTTTTCTGGATCAAATTCAGCCGCCAGTTCAAAGGCGGCGTCGGTGTCGTTGACGTTGTTGTAAGAGAGTTGCTTGCCCTGGAGCTGTCGTGCTGTCGCCACCCCCGCACGCTGCTCGGGGGAATGGTAGAACCCGGCGGATTGATGCGGGTTTTCACCGTAGCGCATTGCCTCGGCAAGCCGACCGCCCATGGCGCGGTAGGCGGGAGTCTCCTCGCCAAGCTCAGCCGCGAACCAGTTGGAGATCGCGGCATCATAGACAGCCGTGCGGGCATAGGCCTTCTGGGCAAGCCGTTTGCGCAGCCCAAGCGTCACCTCGCCAGCATTGGCATCCATATCAGCAAGCAGCGTTGCGTAATCCGCCTGCTCCACCACAACCGCGACGTCATGGTGGTTCTTGGCGGCCGCGCGGATCATGGCGGGGCCGCCAATATCGATATTCTCGATACAGGTTTCGAAATCCGCGCCTTTGGATACCGTCGCCTCGAAGGGGTAGAGGTTTACGACCAGAAGATCGATGGGCTCGATGCCATGGCCGAGCATCGCGGCCTGATGCTCCGGATTGGCGCGAATGGCGAGCAGGCCGCCATGCACCTTGGGGTGCAGGGTCTTGACCCGGCCATCCATGATTTCGGGAAAGCCGGTGACGTCCGAAATATCCGTGACGGGCAAGCCTGCATCCGCCAGCGTCTTGCAAGTGCCACCAGTGGAGATCAGCACAACATTGCGCTCGACCAATGCGGCTGCAAATTCAAGAAGCCCTGTTTTGTCAGAGACCGAAATCAGGGCGCGCGTGATGCGGCGCAATTCTGTTGGCATGGGAAAAGTCCAGTCCTTGATTCAATCAGCAATGGTGCTCGCGGGGAAGGGGAGGGAGGAGTTCTCCATTCCTGCAATCAGGATGCCCGCTAGCACAGACAGGTGCATCGCAACACTTCCCATTTCCGTTCATGCCTTTATCGATGTGGATGATCCACTCAGTCCATGCGGAAAGCCCAGAGGATGCTGGCCCGTTCGGCCATATCGGCAGCAACAACGATCTGGTCTGTACGGCGCAAACCTTCGGGGCTAGCGAAGAAAACGCTCTCTTCCAGTGTGACCGGCAGTCCAGCCGCATCAAAAAGCCATTGGCTTCCGCCGGGTATGATCATGCGCACCGTCAGTCCGTCAGAGCCCAGACTTGCTTTCACCAGCGGATGCAAATGAAATCTCAGCATATAAGATCCAGGCTTGGCCTTGCCTTGCGCTTTCAAGGTGTCATCGCCTTCCAGCGTGGTTCCATCGGAGGATAAGGCCAGCTTTCGCTCATGCAACAATCCATGGCTGTTGCGATAGCCATCATGTTCCACGGCAATCAATGTGCCTTCCCTGCTTTCGGAGCGTGCCATTGTTACCCGCTTGGCACCGCCGGAATATTGTTCTCCCACAAGGGCACTCATCAGCTTTGTCCGGGTAAAATGCCCGATTGAACTGTCATCGCAGATCAGGGTGGAATGGGCGGATGTCACCCGCGAGAATGGCCGCATTTCCGGGCGATGAGACGGTGGATTGCCACAATTCACAACCAGACGATAGCCATCCACCGACAATTCGAATGCCGCAGGAGCAGCATGTGCCTGGCCAGCCAAGGGCGGTTTAGGCGGGCCCCCTGTGTCCACGATCAGGATACTCTTGCCGTGGTTTATCCGTTGATATCCCGTGTAGGGCGCATTCAGCGGGGGTGTTGAAACGGCATCATCCTGCGCAAGAATTGCCGCAACAAGATCGGCCCGCGTTGCACCCATGCCGTTGAATAGCGCGATGGCTCCATCGCCATGTCGCATCATGCGCAGCATGGGCATCATCCGGTCAATCGCCGAAATGATCGGTTGTGGCGTTTGAATGCGACGCCAAAGAAAGGCAAGCTTCAGCGGCAGGAGATCAAGCAAGAGATCCATAACAAGCGCCGGATTGCGGCTGACGTGCCCTCCATCGGCGAGGACTTGTGCATCCAGAAGATTGCACAGCCGAAGAGCCGCCTGCTTGATCGCACCGTCGGATTCGGATGAGCTCACGGCAAAATGTGTCAGTGCAATCTGGAGGAAAAGCTTCAGTTCGGTTGGAGGCGCTGACCGCGAAAGGGTCTCAAGCCGCCTCGCATCCATCGTAACCGCATTGACAAACTGGCTGTAAAAGGCCGCATCAGCCCCCTCAAGCAGCAGAGGGGCCTGACTGAGCCAGGAGATCACCCGGCGGGCTGTGACATCGGCCCGTTTGGCAATCGCAGAATGCCGCCCTTGCTTGCTGTTGATCCAGTCCGCCACCAGCGCCCTGCCATTCACCTTCGCCAGAGTGGTTTCCGCTGCCCTGAGGTGCCGCAGCCAGCTGAATCCATGCAGATCAACCGCAAAAGCCTGTGACGGCGGATCAATTTCAAAAGGAGAGCGCCCGTGCGTTTCGAGAAGCTTTCCCGCCAGCTTGATCTGTCCGGCATAGATTTCAGAGGCAATGGTTGGATCGGATGTCCGTATATCCTGCGGGGCAATGATCAGCTTCTGGGGTGTATTGCGGTTGAACTTCGGTACGATACGCGATGCACCCGCAACAACATTGCGCATGGCTTGCTGCATTGCTGCAACCGCCAGTGCTCCATCCTGTTTTGCTTTGCGTGAACTCAACGCGACATCCTTCATTTCGGAATTGCTATCGTAGCGGTGATTAGCAACTGCGGACAAGCCGGGATGCAAAAAAGCCATCCAGTCCGGCCAGTCTTTCAACCGATTGTGCCATATGGCAAGGCAGACAGCGCAGATCTCCCTCGGAATTCAGCAGCTCTGCCAAGCCACCCACTTCGGATAACTGGATTGGATCACGCTGGAAAGCTGTGTTGCGCTCAAGAAACCGCGCGATCTGGCGCTCCCCTTCGTCGCGCTCCAGCGAGCAGGTGGCATAAACCAGATAACCACCGGGTCGCACCAGTGCAGCAGCATGGTCCATGAGGCGTGATTGCGCTCCGGCAAGTTTGAAAACATCCTGCAGCGTCTTCGACCATGCCACATCCGGATGGCGGCGAATGGTTCCGGTGGAAGAGCAGGGCGCATCCAGAAGCACACCATCGAAGGGTGCCGCCTTGTATGTTTCGGCCTCAGAGACCACTGTTGTGACCTGCAATTTCAGCCGCTCCATATTTTCCTGAAGACGCGCCATGCGTTGCTCGGAACGGTCAACCGCTGTCACCTCGGCACCGGTCATGGCGAGTTGCGCAGTCTTGCCGCCCGGCGCAGCACACAGATCAAGGATGCGCTGGCCCGGCCTGGCCCGTAACAATCTGGCGGGTATTGCCGCTGCTGCATCCTGCACCCACCATTCACCATCGTCAAAGCCCGGCAATTGCGGGATCGCAACCCGGGATGTCAGGCGCAACGAGCCCGTGGGCAGAAGCACCGCGCCAAGTCTTTCAGCCCAGCCCTCGGCATCCCCCTTGGCGGAGATATCAACCGAAGGTTCGCTCCCATGCGCCTGGGCAATGTTGCGTGCCAGTGTCTCGCCGTAAGCCGCTTTCCAGCGTTCCGCGAGCCATTGGGGTGTATCGATGCCGAGTGGATCGGCAGAAGCTGCAATCTCCATCCGTTCCGCAGCAACACGGCGCATGACTGCATTGGCAAGATCGGCAAAATGGCGGGCATGCTTGTCCTCGCGCACCAGGCTGACAGTTGTATCCACCGCTGCATGGGCGGCCGTCTCCAGCGCGATGATCTGCGCGCATCCCGCGATGAGAAAGGCTTCGAGCCTTCCGGATTTCGGCGGTATGCCCAGCGGCATGCGGTCAGACAACGCCTTGCGGATAATACCGTAGCGACGCAGCGCCGATGTGGCGATGGCGCGCGTCATGCCCCGGTCACTGGGCGAAAGAGCACGGTAGGCATCGTTGTGCGAGAGCCGGTCCAGCCTGTCATCCAGTGGCAGCCGCCGCTTGATCGTATCCTCGATGACCTCAGACGCGAAGCGTCTTGAGGCCAGTCCGTCAGCGCGGGGCGGCTTGGCTGTCTTGTCTTGATCCAAGGTCATTCCTCTTGATTCATTGTCAGTTCTCCTGCCAACCGCAGGCCTGTAGCAGATCTTGCATATGGGTTGGCGGTGGTGCGGTGACGGACACCGGATGGGGACGATCAAACGGCACCGTGATTGCCCTGGCATGCAGATGCATGTGCCGTGCACCTGCCCGTGCCAGATCGCCGCCATAAACGGCATCTCCGGCAATGGGCACGCCCATGTGCGCACAATGCACGCGCAACTGATGGGTTCTCCCGGTCTCCGGTTTTAGTTCGAGCCAGGCCAGACCATCGGCTTCGCCTAGCACCCGCCAATGCGTGATACTGGCATCGCCGGCAGGGTCAACCTTCATCCACCAGCTTCTTTTATCATGGGACTTGCGGGCGAGCGGGGCATCAATGGTGCCGCTGGACGAAGACAGCTTTCCCATGACCACGGCCCAATAGGTTTTCGCCACATAGCCGTTGCGAAACAGCAGGCCGAGCCGCGCCAGTGCGGGCTTGTTGCGCCCCAGTACCAGGCAGCCGGACGTATCCTTGTCCAGCCGATGCGCCAGCCCGGGGTTTTCCGTGGCGTCAAAGCGCAAGGCTTCGAAATGGGCCTCCAGATCGTCGCCAGTACCCGCACCCTTGTGCACAGCGATCCCCGGCGGTTTGTCGAGAATGATCATCGCCGCATCCCGGTGAAGGATGCGTGACACAAGATCAGGTACATCGGAAACGGGGCGATCCCGGCTCGAACGGTCGCCTGAGGGAAGTGCGTGACTTGGCATCCGCACGTGGGTTGCCTATGTAACAGCGAACGTCAACCCGAAAAGCCACAGACCACGATTCCCATGAACGATTCCCCGCCAGTCCCTCCCAAAACGCTCCCGCAAAAAAACCTGAGCGCTGCCGCCCTGCGTGCACTTGCGGAAGCCGCTGAGCGCAGGAAGCAGCAAGCCGAAAAAGAGCAAACCCTTGCCACCAGCCGCGAAGTCAACGGGCGCGGCGGCAAGGACCCCGTGCGCTACAATGACTGGGAAATCAAAGGACTGACGAGTGATTTCTAAAAAGAAGATTTTTTACCTTTTATAGGATTTATTTCTCTAAAAAATATGATAGTGGAAGGAATGATTGCCATTCTGTCCACCATCAGAGGATTGACAGCCATCGCCATGGCGACGGTTCTCTGCCTGATCGCCTTGCAGGACACCACAGCTCCTGAACCTGTTGCGTCAAATGCAAGAGTTGACACGGGCAGGTCTGAAAAGGCGACGGGGTCCACTTTACAGCCGCTCAAACCCAGAATTCCGGTTGAGGTGATCCGCATTATCGACGGAGATACGGTGGAGGTCCGCGCTCATATCTGGCTTGATCAGCATGTGACCACCAAAGTCCGGATCAGATCCATCGATGCCCCTGAGCGAAAGGCCCGCTGCCCACTTGAGGCCCAGATGGCAGAAATTTCCCGCGACAGGCTGGTGACCCTGATGGGAACAGGGCCCACCTTTTTGACAGACCTTGGCAAGGACAAATACGGCGGAAGGGTGCTTGGCAGTCTTTTGACAAGCCGCGGCGAGGATGTGGGCGCAATCCTGGTGGCAAGCGGCCTTGCTCGCACCTATTCCGGCGGGCGCCGCCTGGGCTGGTGCTGATTTTGATCTTTGAAAATCCCTGTGTCCGATGGTTGCACGACTCCCCATTCACCGCTAAAGACCCGACTATGCCGCCTTAGCTCAGCTGGTAGAGCACATCATTCGTAATGATGGGGTCGTAGGTTCGAATCCTATAGGCGGCACCATTTATCTCTTTTGTCCGACCCGGAAAAGCGGGCCAGTCACACCTGTTGTTGCAGCGGAAAATGGCACGATACGGCATGCACAAGCCCGTCGAGCCCAGAATAATCGAGCTTCGGGACCTCGGTTGAGCAGCGCGGCTGCGCGGCAGGACAGCGCAGATGAAAATGGCAGCCAGTGGGCGGGGACAGCGGCGAGGGCAGCTCACCCTGGATCGGGCTCGCGTAGGCGCACCTCCGCTAAATAGATTGTCACCCTCTCGTGATCATTGCCATCTTTTCGCCGCAGAGCATTTGGAATATAAACACTGTTATCGGCTGGCTTGATGCAGTCGACCATCGATCTGCCTCAGAGGAGGGGATCAAGGAGAATATTATGGCTTCAGCAACGATGCCTGTGCTTGCAGGCGATTTGGGTCTCTCCCATTACCTCAGTGAAATCCGTAAATTTCCGCTTCTGGAGCCGCAGAAGGAATATATGCTTGCAAAGCGCTTTCGCGAGCATGACGATGCCAAAGCGGCACATCAGCTGGTGACATCGCATCTGCGCCTCGTGGCGAAGATCGCCATGGGATACCGCGGCTATGGCCTACCCATTGGCGAAGTTGTATCCGAAGGGAATGTCGGTCTGATGCAGGCGGTGAAGCGTTTCGAACCGGACCGCGGTTTCCGCCTGGCCACATACGCCATGTGGTGGATCAAGGCCTCGATCCAGGAATATGTGCTGCGCTCGTGGAGCCTTGTGAAAATGGGCACCACGGCCAACCAGAAGAAGCTTTTCTTCAACCTGCGCAAGGCCAAGAGCCAGATTCAGGCACTTGGAGACGGCGATTTGAGACCTGATCAGGTCAAGATCATCGCCACCAAGCTTGGTGTGCATGAGCAGGAAGTCATCGACATGAACCGCCGTCTCAGCGGCGATGCGTCGCTGAATGCGCCCCTGCGTGAAGATGGCGACAGCGGAGACTGGCAGGATTTCCTGGTGGATAATGCTGCCGGGGCGGATGTGATGGTGGCTGAAAGCGAAGAGAAGGACAACCGTTCGCTGGCGCTTTCACGGGCTATGGCCACGCTCAACCCGCGTGAGCGGCGCATCATTGAAGCGCGGCGACTTTCTGATGATCCGATCACGCTGGAGGAACTCTCCAGCGAGTTCAATGTCAGCCGTGAACGGGTGCGTCAGATTGAAGTGCGCGCCTTCGAGAAACTGCAACAAGGCGTAGTGAAAAATCTCGCCGTGATTGAAGCAAAACCAGCCAGCGACGTGCAACGAATCGCCGCTTGACGCTTCGATCCCGAACGTGCTGCGCTGCATTCATCCGAGCAACGCAGCACGTGGGAAAGGAGCATATCCATCGTTGCAAATCTGTCGATATCTGCCTATAGGCTGTTTATTCCCGATACGTCAGAGCCTTTTGCTCCGCGCCGATGGGTCGGCGGACAAAGAAGCTTTGTCTGAATAAGCCTGAGGAGACAGATCCATGACAAACCTGCTGATGCCCAAGGCCACTGCTGTCTGGCTGGTTGAAAATACAGGTCTGACTTTTGAGCAGATTGCCCATTTTTGCACTTTGCATCCGCTTGAAGTGAAGGCAATCGCCGATGGTGAAGCCGCAACCGGCATTAAGGGCTTTGACCCCATCATGCACGGTCAGCTGAGCCGCGAAGAGCTTGATCGCGCGCAAGCCAACCCGGACCATAGGTTGCAACTCTCTGTGTCGAAGGTGCGCCTGCCTGAAGCAAAAAAGAAAAAGGGACCGCGTTACACCCCGCTCTCGCGTCGGCAAGATCGTCCCAATGCCATTCTCTGGCTGTTGCGAAACCATTCGGAGCTGAAGGATGCACAGATCATCCGCCTCGTGGGAACCACGAAAAGCACGATAGCCGCGATCAAGGATCGGACTCACTGGCAATCTTCCACGCTTTCACCGCTTGACCCTGTAACGCTGGGGCTTTGCTCGCAGATCGATCTTGATTTCGAGGTGAATCGATCGTCCAAGGACAAGCCTGCGCCCATGGAAGACACAGGTCCGACCTTGCTCAAGGCGGAAGACACGACCGGGCCCAAGGCAGACAAGAATGGCGAACTTGATCTCAACGCCGTTTTTGCCAAGCTGAAACAGCTCAAGGGAACAGACGAAGAATAATTTTTTCAGGGTCAATCCCAGAGATTTACCGCAATAGGTAAAAAAGCCTTTACAAGGCGGAAATTATAGATTTATATTCCTATAACCATAGGAGTATAAGATGAATACGGCCAATCTTGCCTTGCCATTGCTGGCGTCCAATCAGGCACAGAAACACGTCACGCATAATGAGGCGCTGCTGGTTCTCGATGATCTTTCACAGATTTCAGTCATACGGGCTGATCTGACCTCTCCGCCTTCCATGCCCCCGAATGATGCCCGCTACATTGTGCACACCCCGGCGTCTGGCGTCTGGACCGGGCATGACAGGGAGATTGCCGTCTGGCGCGATGGAGGCTGGAGCTTTCATGCGCCCAAATCCGGCTGGCTTGCCCATGTTCAACTGAGCGGCGAATTCCAACTCTTTAACGGAACCGCCTGGACGGGCGCGATCAAGATGGCGCAACTTGGCATCAATACGCTGCCGGATGCCACCAATCGGCTGTCTCTGTCGAGCCCAGCCTCGCTGTTTTCCGGTGATGGTGCCGGGCATCAGCTCAAGATCAATAAAACCAACAGCAGCAATTCCGCCTCCGTCCTGTTCCAGACAGGCTTTTCCGGGCGCGCCGAGCTGGGCCTCAATGGCGACAATGCATTTTCACTCCGGACCTCGATCGACGGGCTGAACTGGCTGGAAGCTTTGCGCGTTGATGCGGCAGGTGCCGTGAGCCTGACAAACACACCGACACCTGTTTCCACGCTCAATATCGGCGATAATCTGCTCATCAACGGTCATTTTTCCATCAATCAGCGGGTTTTTGCCGGCGGAGCTCTGGCAGCAAACACCTATGGTTTTGACCGTTGGCGTGCCGGGGCAGCCGGGGCAAACCTCACCGTGGCAAGCGGTATTGTGACACTCGCCAGTGGTGAGATTGCGCAAATCATCGAACCTCAGGCCTGGGGTTATGCGTCCATGGCCGGTCAATCCGTTGTGATTTCACTCGAAAACCCGACTGCGGATATTCGTGTCGGAATCGCAGGCGTCTTCGGAACAATCACGGCAGGCAGTGGCCGTCGTTCAGTAACGCTTGCCATCCCGGTCAGTTTCGTTACGCCACCTGTGCTGTCGCTTGCCAGGTTGACTGCGGGCAGCGTCAACTTCGCCCGCGTGAAGCTGGAGCTCGGCTTGTCAGCGACATTGTGGCAGGCTCGTCCGATCAGTCTTGAGGAAAAACTGGCACAGCGCTATTTTACCAGACTGACTGGGCCAATCTGGCTTTATCTGTATGCGCAGGCATCGGGGAATTATTTCTACCAGAACCTGTCGCTGCCCGTTTCCATGCGCATAGCACCTGCCATCACGCGTACTGTCGGAAGTTCCGGCAACATCCTTGCAGGCAATCTCGCCAATATTGTTGCGAGCGGATTAAGCCTGACAATTGTTCGGGTTTATATCCGGGCAAATGCTGCCGGAGAGTGTTTTGCCAACATCGACCGTATCGATTGCGATGCGGAGATGACCTGATCGGGTAGCCCGCTGGATGCAGTACAATCAGGAGTTGGGATACGTCAGCAATGGTCTGATGATTTCATTCAGAACGCGTTTTTCGCTTTCCCAACTGAGGGTTCTAGCAGCCTTGCGCGCGGCTTTCCTGAAAGCACTGACAGAGGTTTGCGACAAACCGTTGATCGCTATTGCGGCGGCCTCTGCACTGGCATCCGTGCTGACAACTCCGACACCGTGGCTCTCCACGATATCCTTGAGATCCGCTCCGGGAGAGACGGCGACAGCCAGTCCTGCCCCGATGTACTCGAATAACTTATTGGGCATGCTGAAGTGTCGCTGTTTTGTCTCGAGGGGCGTGAAATGAACGCCAACATCGGCCGTGGTCGACGCTTTGCGAATGACCTCGTCCGGCGGAACTGCCGCTTCGAACGCAACGCGTGACGTCTGGCCGTTGCGGGCAACACGCTGTTTGAGGGAAGCAATGTAAGCGTTGCTGCCGCTGCCCCGGATGATCAGCGTATGCGGTTCATTCCAGTGTACCATGCTGTCAATCAGCGTCTCGATGCCGCGATCATTGATCACCTGACCATGGTACAGGATACGCAAGGGCCAGTGCGTTTTGTAATCATCCGCAAGGTCTATGGCATTCGGCGTGTTCCTGACGACTCCTGGCATGTTTGGCAATTGATACAGCTTTTGCAATTCCCTGCCGAGAAGCGTACCTACGGTGCTGACTGAATCCGCATTCAGAATATGCTTTTTCTCAAGCTGGGTCACGAATGGCTTGTAAACCGTTCTCCACCACAAGCGCTCGTCGAATTCTAGTGTGGCAAATTCATGGGTATCGTAATGGATTGCTGCCCCGCTTTCGGCCTTCCACGCCGATGCGACGATGAGGGCTGGCCAATCATTGGCCAGTACAAAATGGGGTTTTGCCTTGCGCAATTCGGACAAGGCCCAGCGATGCCGCCCTGCAAGCCAGAAGCCGGTTTCCGCTGCCCTGAGGCCAAGCCATGCGGGTAATTGCCGGGCCACAGTTGACAGCCGATGCGCCATATCGGGTTCGAGCAACGGCCAGCGCGTCAATGCATAGGGTATCGTATCATCATCGCTTGCCAGAGCGACAACAAGAGGGTCAACACCGTTTTCTTTTATCAATTGACACTGCCGCAAGACGCGGCTGTCTTTTGCAATGCGTGAAAATGAGAGAATAGCCACCTTGTTATTGAGTTTTCTGATCATCGTTAAGAGGCCTTGCCCTGCCTGGTTTATTCTCAGGGGCACTGATTGGAACACTGTTTTTGCGCAGATTGCCCCTACCATTCATTGCGCTTGCCATGTCAAATTTCTTCAGATCTTTTTCGTGTGCTGTTCTAAACGATCTGTCTGCTGAGTGATGCAAGCGGGCGTCGAATGAACAGCGCCAGCATCTGGATATTGACGTTCAAACAATGAACATGCTAAGCGCATCCCATGTTGAACGTGTCTGAATTTGAGCCTCGACAAGGATCATTGCAAAGCGTTGGTGACACCCTCAAGGATCACCATAAAGAGCGCCATATCAATGAAATATTGTCTTATGTCGACCGGGAAGCCTTCGTTTCGCAACGCAAGATAGCCAGCGAGATGGGTGTCGCGCTCGGGCTTGTGAATACCTATTTCAAGCGTTGCGTCAAAAAAGGCCTGATCAAGATGCAGCAGGTGCCCTCGCGCCGGTATGCCTATTATCTTACCCCCAATGGCTTTGCCGAGAAATCCCGACTTACTGCTGAATATCTTTCATGGTCACTGACTTTCTTTCGCCGTGCACGGGGCGAGTGCGCTGAATTGATGATGCAGGCGAAGCGCCGGGGCTGGCGTCACGTCGGTCTGGCTGGCAGAAGTGATCTGGCTGAAATTGCCATTATTTCTGCGGCCGATCAGGGTGTCGCAGTGGCTGTTCTGGTTGATGCCAGCGTTCACAACGCCAAGGTTCTCGGGGTAGACGTGGTTGCGCAGGTGCATGATGTGCCGTTCGAGCCTGATGGCTGGATTGTCACGGATATTCTTCATTCCCAGGATGTCTACGATGCTCTGGTTGCGCATGCCGGTGCCGCACGCGTGCTGGCTCCCGCGCTGCTCTCCGTGCGCATGGCTCGCGCAGAGGCGTGCACATGACAACCGCTTCTCTGGCGCGCTCCTGGTATGTCGTGCAGGCTCAGCCTAACCGCGAGATGCGTGCCGTGCATGAGTTGCTGGCGCAGGGCTTTGAAGTTTTTCTGCCGCGCTATCTGAGGCAATGTCGGCATGCGCGCCGTATCACACAGGCAGCGGCACCTTTGTTTCCGGGGTATTTTTTTGTGGCCTTTGACGCTGCCGTGCAACGCTGGCGGTCGATTAACGGCACGATTGGCGTGGTGCGCCTTATCACGTCGCTTGAGCAGCCTTCTCCAATCGCGAGGGGGGTTGTTGAAGGGTTGATGGCGCGGTGCGATGCACAGGGTTATATCCCGTTGCCGTCGCGGAGTGCATTCGAGCCAGGAGAGGCTGTCCGTATCTCGGATGGCAGTTTCGCCGAATCTCTGGGGTTGTTCGAGGAGATCAGGGGACAGAATCGCATTGCGATCCTGCTTGATCTGCTTGGGCGCAAAGTCCGCGTCCTGATTGATGAGGGCATGGTCGAAAAAGCGGCCTGAGGCGTATTGCGCCTTGGGTCAGTGTCACAGGTGGTTCGGGAAGCGTCGCTCACCCGGACTGCGGTAGCTTGGAAAAATTCCGGCCAAAGTGCCGAGAAGAACTGAAAAGAAGGACTGGAAACGTGGAACTCAAAGGAAAACGCGTTGTCGTGATTGGCGGGGCCGGCCTTATCGGTTCGCATGCCATCGACCAGATGGTGAAGGAAGATCTCCGCGAGATCGTGATCTATGATAATTTTGTCCGTGGAACGACAGCCAATCTTGAAAATGCGCTGAAGGATCCCCGCGTCAAGATTTTCGAAGCTGGTGGCGATATCACGCAAACCGATATTCTTGATGCTGCCCTCAAGGATGCAGACGGTGTTTTCCAGTTCGCGGCGCTGTGGCTGCTGCAATGCCATGAATACCCGCGCACTGCTTTCGAAACCAATGTGCGCGGCATGTTCAACGTGCTTGATGGTTGCGTGCGCAATGGTGTGAAGCGGCTGGTATGGTCGTCCTCGGCGTCGGTCTATGGCGATGCGGTTGAAGAGCCGATGACCGAAGATCATCCCTTCAACAACAAGAACTTCTATGGTGCCACGAAGATCTGTGGCGAAGCGATGGCACGCGCGTATCACTTCCGCTACGGACTTGATTATGTCGGCCTGCGCTACATGAACGTGTATGGCCCGCGTCAGGATTATCGCGGTGCCTATATTGCCGTCATCATGAAGATGCTCGATGCGATCGACCGTGGTGAAGGCCCGACCATCATGGGCGATGGTTCGGAGGCTTTCGATTTCGTGGCGGTTGAAGATTGTGCGGCTTCGAATCTCTGTGCCATGAAATCCACGGCAACGGACCGTTTTTACAACGTGGGTACCGGCAAGCGCACCTCTCTGAAAGAGGTGGCTGAAAAGCTGTTGAACCTCACCGGTTCCAACCAGCCGATCAATTATGCTCCGCGCAGCCAGGCCACACTGGTGCGCAATCGCATAGGTTCGCCTGTGCGCGCTGAGAAGGAAATTGGCTTCAAGGCCGGCATTGATCTCGATGAGGGTCTGAAGCGGCTCATCCAGTGGCGCAAGGACCATATCGATCAGGTCGACCAGCGCCGCGCCAAGGCCCAGATCTGAAGATCAGCCCAGAAGCGGATAAAAGCATATGTGTGGAATAGCAGGCATGCTGCATCGGGATGGCCGACCGGCCTCCCCGGTGACAGTCAAGGCGATGACCGATATCATCGCCCATCGCGGCCCCG
>JANNRX010000178.1:0-11661 GCA_031401875.1 Hyphomicrobiales bacterium
CATCAAAAAGTGTGACATCAAAGCCCGCGCGCAGCAGGGCCAGCCCAGCAGTGACACCGACAATCCCCGCGCCGATGATGGCGACGCTCCTGGTCATGGATTACTCGTCAAAGCCTGCGAACCCTTATTCTGGCATCACGGCGGTGGCTTCTATCTCGACCATGGCCGCAGGCTCCACCAGCGACAGCACCTGCACCAGAGCCATGGCTGGAAAATTCTTGCCAAAGACATCGCGGTAAGCCGCGCCAATGTCCCTGAGCGAGGCGCGATACGCCGCCATGTCGGTGACATACCAGGTGAGACGGACGAGATGCTCGGGGCCGGCATCCGCTTCATCCAGAATAGCACGGATGTTGAGCAGCACCTGCCGCACCTGAGTAACAAAATCCTCGGCAAAAATACCTTTGTCGTCCCAGCCAACAACGCCGCCTGTAACGATGATGCGCCCATGCGCCATGATGCCATTGGCATAGCCCCTTGGCTCCGGCCAGCCTTCGGGCTGCAGGATCTTTCGTGAGGACACAGACGATGAAACCGTGCGGTTTTCCCGATGAGGCAAGAGCATTATTCCTTTGTCATGGGCAGGTTTGCCTCATCCTGTGCCATGTGTCGCAAGGCGAAGCGTTGCAGCTTGCCCGTGCTGGTGCGCGGCAAAGCCATGGCATAAGCAATGGCGCGGGGGTATTTATAGGGTGCAATCCCGGCTTTGACAAAATCCTGCAATGCCTTGGTTAGCGCTGCTGACGGTTCATTGCCCGGCTTCAGAACGATGTAAGCTTTCACGATCATGCCGCGCTCGGGGTCTGGCTGGCCGACGACGCCGCATTCCGCCACGGCCGGATGCATCAGCAGGCAACTCTCCACTTCTGGACCGGCGATATTGTAGCCCGAAGAGACAATCATGTCGTCGGACCGCGCCTGATACCAGAAATAACCATCCTGATCGCGAATGTAGCTATCTCCTGTCATATTCCAGCCATCGGCCACATAAGCCCTCTGGCGGCTGTCCGCGAGGTAGCGGCAGCCGGTCGGACCACGCACGGCAAGACGCCCTGCCGTTCCGTCGGGAACCACATTGCCCGCCGCATCCAGCACTGCCGCCTCGTACCCCGGCACAGGCAGGCCGGTGCTGCCGGGGCGTATCTTTCCCGCTGGTGCCGCGATGAAGATATGCAGCATCTCCGTCGCCCCGATGCCATCCATCAGTTCGAGGTTCGTCGCCGCCTTCCACGCCTCGAAAGTGGCGAGCGGCAGCGCTTCTCCCGCGGAAACACAGGTCCTGAGGCAGCGAACATCATGCTCATCAAGCTTCGCCAGCATGGCGCGATAAGCCGTCGGCGCAGTGAAACATACCGTGGCGCGAAATGCCGCGATGGCGGGCAGCAGCTTGTCGGGTGGCGCGGCCTCCAGCAACACAGCGGAAGCGCCGATGCGCAGCGGAAACAATACCAGTCCGCCAAGTCCGAAGGTGAACGCCAATGGCGGCGAACCGATAAAACGATCACTCGCCTCAGGCTTCAGGACATGGCGACTGTAGGCATCGCATATCGCCAGCAAATCCCGGTGAAAATGCATCGTGCCCTTGGGTTCACCCGTGGTGCCCGAGGTGAAACCGATGAGGCAGACATCATCCTGCGCAGTATCCACCGCGTCGAAGGCTTCATAGCCGGGTTGTTGCATCAGGCTTTCGAGACTTTGCGGACCGTCGTCGCCCCACAGCACGATGCGTTCCAGTTCAGGCGTCTCGGCTTGCGTTTTCATCAAGTCTTCGGCCAGACGGTGATCGCACAGAGCCAGCGCAATCTTTGCCTTGGCGACCATGGAAGATAGTTCCCTGGCGCGCAGCATCGGCATAGTTGCCACCACCACGCCGCCCGCCTTGATCACCGCGAAGGTTGCGGCCACCAGCATCGGGTTATTGGCAGAACGCAGCAGCACGCGGTTACCCGCAACCATGCCAAGATCTTTGACCAGGACATTGGCAATGCGGTTCACGCGGTGGTGGAGCTGGCTGTAGGTGAGGCTCTCGGCAGGCGAAAGCAGGCAGAGTGCATCGCCATGACCTGCGGCGATATGTTGATCGATGAATTCAACCGCTGCATTCAGACGATCCGGATAATGCAATTCCGGCAGCGTAAAAAGATACTTCGGCTGCTGCTCCGGTGGCGGCAGATTATCGCGCGTGAAGGTATCGACATGCGCGGAGCGATGCATCAGGCGGCTCCCTTGGCAAACGCCTTGATCGCCTCACGCGCAATCACGATCTTCTGCACATCGGTCGCACCCTCATAAATGCGCAATGCCCTGATCTCGCGGTAAAGCTCCTCGACCTTCTGTCCCTTGGTGACGCCGAGACCACCAAAGAGCTGCAAGGAACGGTCAATGACGCGCTGGGCATTTTCAGTGGCAACCATCTTGGCCATGGCGGCTTCACGGGTGATGCGCGGCGCGCCCTGATCTTTCATCCAGGCCGCACGGTAGATGAGGAGTGCTGCCGCATCGATCTCGGCTTCGTTATCGGCTAATGCGGCCTGCGCCAGCGGAAGCTCAGCCATTGGCGCACCGAAAAGATGCCGCGACGTGGCGCGGCTCAAGCCTTCGTGCTGCGCCCGACGTGCAAAGCCGAGAGCCGCCGCCCCAACGGTGGAACGGAAGATATCAAGCGTCGCCATCGCCACCTTGAAACCGTCCCCCGGTTCACCCAGGCGGTTGCTGACGGGCACGCGCACTGCGTCAAAATCCAGCGTCGCCAGAGGATGAGGCGCGATCACGTCGATGCGCTCAGACACCGTGAGCCCGGGCGCATCGGCATCGATCACGAAGGCTGACAAGCCTCTCGCGCCGGGCGCTTCACCCGTTCGGGCGAAGACCACGTATTGATCCGCAATGCCGCCGTTGGAGATCCAGGTTTTTTCGCCCGAAAGGCGGACATGATCATTGCCATCCGGGACAGCCATGGTGCTGATTGCCGCCACATCCGACCCCGCCTCCTTTTCCGAAAGCGCAAAAGCGGCGATGGCCTTGCCTTCGGCGACACGCGGCAGATAGCGTTG
Organism: Hyphomicrobiales bacterium; assembly: GCA_031401875.1. Taxonomy (GTDB): domain Bacteria; phylum Pseudomonadota; class Alphaproteobacteria; order Rhizobiales; family Beijerinckiaceae; genus JADCCX01. Next base: position 3,054 of record JANNRX010000178.1, read on the forward strand.
CTTCAGTTCCTCGGAACCGAACAGCGTAATCGATCCGGTGCCAAGCCCCTGCATGGCGAAGGCAAAATCCGCGAGCCCGTCATGCCAGCCGAGAATCTCGCGGCTGAGACAGAGCATGCGCACATCAAGCTTCTCCATCATGCCCCCGTAAGCAGCAGGGACGCAGGCGCGCAGAAATCCAGCCTCGCCCAGCGCTCTCACCCGCGCGCGGCAGGCGATATCAAGCCCGTCATTGGTCGCGGTATCATGGGGCAGGCTGCCCAGGATCTGCGCCGACCATGCTGATAAATCTGCCGCGTAAATACGATGATGCTCCTCGAAGAAGGGCCAGGAAAGAGTGGCGGCAAGGGGTGTATCAAAGGGAGCGTAACCGGTCATCAGTTGCCCTCGAAGACAGGTTTCTGTTTCGCGGCAAAGGCATGGTAAGCGCGGGCGAAATCTTCCGTCTTCATGCACAAAGCCTGCGCCACGGCTTCCGCTTCGATAGCGTCGTTCACCGACATTGCCCATTCCATTTCCAGCATGCGCTTGGTCATGGCATTGGCGAAGGTTGGTCCGGCAGCCAGTTCCGTCGCCATCGCCTGCGACTCGCCAAGGAGCGCATCGCCTGCGATCAGCCGGGTGAAGAAGCCCCAGCGCTCGGCCTCAGGGCCTGTCATTGCGCGTCCGGTATAAAGCAGTTCTGCCGCGCGGCCCTGGCCGACGATGCGCGGCAGCATGGCGCAGGCACCCATATCGCAGCCCGCGAGGCCTACGCGGTTGAAGAGGAACGCGACCCTGGCTTTCTCCGTGCCGTAACGCAGGTCCGACGCCATGGCGATAATCGCGCCAGCACCGGCACAGATGCCGTCGATGGCAGCGATGACGGGTTGCGGGCAGGCGCGCATCGCCTTCACCAGCTCGCCGGTCATGCGCGTAAATTTCAGCAGGTTCACCGTGTCCATCGCGACCAGAGGACCGATGATTTCGAAGACGTCGCCACCGGAGGAAAAATTGCCGCCCGCACCTGTCACCACAATGGCCTTGATTGCTTCATCCCGGCAGCATGCATGGAAAAAATCTGTCAGCTCACGGTAGCTTTCGAAGGTCAGCGGATTTTTCTTCTCCGGCCGGTTGAGCGTCACGGTCGCGACCTTGCCAGCGACGGCCAGCGCAAAATGCTGGGGCCGGAATTGCGACAACGGTGCGCTCATGGTGTTTCTCCTCCCCCGAAAGCCTTGCGGGCTGAAGCCTTGGTGCGGGCCAGCAAGGCCATCAATTCACCTGTTTCGGAGGCTGAAAGATCCTCGAAAATCTCCGCGATCCAGCCTTCATGGGCTGAAGCCATGGTGCGGAACAGCTTTCGCCCCTCGGCAGTCAGCGTCACCCGTTGCGCGCGCCGATCATGGGGCACAGGTGTGCGATCCAGCAGGCCCTGCATGACAAGGGCTTCGACAATCGCTGTAATATTACCGTTCGACACCATCATGCGGCGCGAAAGCTCGCCCAGCGTCATGCCGATGGGCGCTTTATCGAGCTGCGCCATCAGATCAAATCGTGGCAGCGTGACATCAAAGGCATCGCGCAGGCGCTTGCGAATGCCGTTCTCGATCAGCGTCGAGCAGGTCAGCAGGCGCAGCCAGAGCTTCAGTTCCGCCTTGTGATCGGCCGGTCCCTGGGCGGCAGCGGTTTCGCGGTCGAGCGGTGCCGGGAGACTCTCCATCAGATTTCTCCGCCCGCAATGACGATGCTTGTGCCTGTCACGGCCCCTGCCGCATCGGATGCCAGCCAAAGGCAGGCGGCGGCGATCTCATCCGGACGGATCAGGCGCTTGAGCGGTTTGTCTTTCAGGATCTCGGCCAGCGCCGATTCGCGGCTGCGGCCCGTCCTGGCGGCAATGGCGTCGAGACTGCCACTCACCATATCTGTATCCGCATAGCCCGGACAGAGTGCGTTCACGGTTACGCCGCTTGCTGCCGTCTCCTGCGCCAGCGCTTTGGTGAAGCCGACAACGGCATGCTTCGCCGCAGTGTAAGCGCTGACATAGGCATAGCCCTTAAGGCCCGCCGTGGACGCGACAGCGATGATACGGCCATGGCTGCGCGCATTCATGCCCGGCAGCACGGCGCGGGCGGCATGCACCACGCCCATCAAATTGATATCCAGCATACGCTGGAACAATGCGCTATCGGATTTCAGAAACGGCGCGCTCTCCGCTGCACCTGCATTGGCAACAAGAATATCAATGGGTCCGCGCTCGGCTTCGGCCTTGCTGAAGCCCCGCTGCACAGCGTCTTCATCGGTGGCGTCGAGAACGAGAAAGCCATGGGCGTCACCCGCATTGACGGCATCCCGCAACTGGCTTTCCGTCCGCCCCGTGATCGTCACCGTAGCACCCGCTGCCGCAAGCGCTTTGGCGATGGCACGACCAATGCCGCGGCCTCCACCTGTCACCATTGCATGCCTGCCAACAAGAGACATTCCGCTGCACTCCCTCCAATTGTTTTAGGTTTAAAATAATTATCCTGCAAGGGGCTCACCCTGTTGCCATAGAATATTTGAGACTTAAAATAAGTGATGAAACCTGTGGGAGAACAAGCATGCGTGTAGCAGTGGCGGGCGGTGGACCGGCGGGGCTGTATTTCGCGCTGCTGATGAAACGCGACTGGCCTGCCCTCGACATCACGGTGATCGAGCGCAACCGCGCCGATGACACGTTCGGCTTTGGCGTTGTCTTCTCCGATCAGACGCTGGATCTGTTCAAGGCAGCCGATATGCCGAGCTATGAGGCGATCCGCCAGAGCTTTGCCTATTGGGACGATATCGCCATCCATTTCAAGGATCAGGTGCACCGCGTCGGCGGTAACGGCTTCTGCGGCTGCTCTCGTCGAACATTGCTGATGCTGTTGCAGGAGCGGGCGCGAGCGCTTGGCGTAGTGCTGCAATTCGAGACCGAGCTAGGGGACATCGCGGCGCTGCAGCGCGATTACGATCTGGTGGTCGCGTCAGACGGCATCAACAGCCGCATCCGCGAAAACCATGTCGACCACTTCCAACCTGAAACGGATCTGCGTCCGAACCGCTTCGTCTGGATGGGCTCGACGCGACCGCTGGATGCCTTCACCTTTTTCTTCAAGGAAACGCCGTATGGCATCGTGATTGTCCATGCCTATCAATACGAGGAAGGGCGCTCGACCTGGATTTTCGAAACCGACCCAGACACCTTTGAAAAACTGGGTGTTGGCGCGATGAGCGAGGCCGAGACGGCGACATATCTCGAAGCCATGTTCGCCGAGGAGTTGCAAGGCCATAGGCTCATCACCAACCGCTCGCAGTGGCGGCAATTTCCCATGATCCGCTGCGGGCGCTGGGTGAAAGATAATATCGTCCTCATCGGCGACGCCAAGGCGACGGCACATTTCTCCATCGGCTCAGGCACCAAGCTCGCCATGGAAGATGCCATCCATCTGCACAGGGCTTTTCATGCGCAGGGGCTGGATGTCACAAAGGCCTTGACGCATTTCGAGGCGACTCGCCGCGAAGAGGTGGAAAAGACCCAGCACGCCGCCGATGTCAGCCTCGTCTGGTTCGAGCATGTGGAGCGATTCTTCGATTTCGATCCGACCCGTTTTGCCTTCGGGCTGATGACGCGTTCGAAAGCCATCACCTATGACAATCTCGCCTTGCGCGCGCCGGAATTCGCGACGGCAACGGACAAGGCCGTGGCCGAAGGACTGGGAAGAGACGCGCGCTTGCTCAAGAACGGCAAGCCCGCCGTGCCGATGTTCCAGCCCTTCATGCTCCGGGAAATGCGGCTTGAAAATCGCGCCGTGCTCTCGCCGATGTGCCAGTATTCCGCCATCGACGGCATGCCGAACGATTGGCATGTCATGCATTATGGCTCACGCGCCACGGGCGGCGCAGGACTGATTTTTACCGAGATGGTCTGTGTTTCACCTGAGGCGCGCATCACGCCGGGCTGTGCCGGGCTCTACAGCGATGCGCAGGAGGACAAATGGGCGAGCATCGTGGCTTTTGCCCATGCGCATTCCACGGCCAAAATCGCGCTACAGCTCGGCCACGCCGGCCGCAAGGGCGCGACCATGCTGATGTGGGACGGCATGGACAGGCGCTTGCCCGAAGGCGAATGGCCGATCCTGTCCGCTTCGCCAATTCCCTATTTTCCCGACAGCCAGGTTCCACGTGAAATCACGCGTGCCGAGATGGACCGGGTGAAGGCGGATTTCGTGGCCGCGACGGAGCGCGCTATTCGTGCTGGCTTCGACATGCTGGAGCTGCATTGCGCCCATGGCTATCTGCTGGCCTCGTTCATTTCGCCGCTGACCAACCAGCGCACGGATGCCTATGGCGGCAGCCTTGAGAACCGCCTGCGCTTTCCGCTGGAGGTGTTTCGTGCCATGCGCGCGGCCTGGCCGAAAGAGAAACCGATGTCGGTGCGCATTTCTGCCACGGATTGGCAGGAGGGCGGTATCACCGGCGATGATTCCGTCGACATCGCGCGAGCCTTCATCGAGGAAGGTGTCGATCTGATCGATGTCTCGACCGGTCAGACCACGATCAAGGCAAGGCCGGTTTATGGCCGCATGTACCAGACACAGTTTTCTGATCAGATCCGCAACGAAGCCAAGGTCGCGACCATGGCGGTCGGCAACATCACCTCCGCCGATCAGATCAACACCATCGTTGCGGCGGGTCGCGCTGATCTTGTGGCTTTGGCGAGGCCGCATCTGATCGATCCGGGCTTCACTCTGCGCGCCGCAGCCTGGTACGGCGTCGACCTGCCCGTGCCGCCACAATATCAGCCGGGCAAGGACCAGATCATGCGCAACACACCGCGTGAACGTGAGGATCTGGAGACGCTGAAGCTGAAGGCGAAGCCCCAGCGGCATGCTGCAGAGTAGGTCACGATCCGCCGTCGGACACTGGTCGTTCCCAGCCGATGGGCAGGAATCGCAAATCGCCGGGCTCGTCGATATCGTGCAGTGGTGCGCCCTCCCACAGGCTCCAGCCGAGCGCCTTGACCCTGCGCCGCGTCTCGTCTGCGACACTGGCCGTGCTCCAGGTGATGCCCTCAAACAGCGAAGGATCAAACCGCGACAGACCGAGCAGCGTGTAGCCACCGTCCATGGCCGGAATCATGGTGGTATCGAAATGGCGGAGAGCGGCGGCGGCCTCCCTGAGCCGTTCCGAAGTCAGGCCGGGGCAATCCGTGCCGATGAGAAGAACATCCCCGCCCGCAGCGATGATTCTTACGGCTGCACGCGCCATTCTTGCGCCGAGATCGCCCTCACCCTGCGCGGTGCGGCTGACGCTTTCTGGCAGGCTGGCGCAAGACCAGGCCAGATCATCCCAGACCGGATCATCCGGCGCGGGCGTTAGGCAAAGTTCTACATGTGCAACCTGAGCCGCCAAAGCCTGTTGCGCCGTATATGTCAGCAGCCGGGCTGCGAGCGCCGCCGCGCCCTTAGCGCCTAGCGCGGGAATCAACCGCGTCTTGGCAAAACCGGGCTGCGGGGCTTTGGCGAAGATCACGAGGTGGACAGGCTTCACCGGTAGCGCTCCACCAGATCATCCGGCGACGTGCCCATCCAGTAAGCGAGGCGTAACCGCCACATCAGGATGATCGTGCGCCAGACACCACGCGTCTCCCAGCGTCGCCCCGAGGTTGTGACGCAAGCGCGCAGACAGGCAGGAGAGGACAGACGCTTGAGGCGTCTGGACATCTCGATATCTTCCATGAGTGGCTGATCCGGGAAGCCGCCCACTGCATCAAAAGCGCAGCGGTGCATAAAAAGCGCCTGATCCCCCGTGGCGATCCCCGTGAGGCGCGAGCGCCGGTTCATCATCCAGGCAATGACAGGAAGCATCGCGGCACGGCCCTCGATGCGCACGTCAAAGCGTCCCCACTGATGATGCCCTGAAGCGAGCGCCCTCTTGATCAGCGCGATTGAACCCGGCGGCAATTGCGTATCCGCGTGCAGAAAAAGACACACACGCCCCGTACTAGCCGCAGCACCCGCGTTCATCTGTCTTGCCCGGCCCCGAGGGCCCGTTATCACCGTAAAGCCTGCGGTTCTGGCGACAGCATCGGACCCGTCCTGGCTGTCGCCATCGACAAGGATAATTTCGCATCCGGCACTGGCATAAACCGAGAGATGCGCCAGCAAGGCAGGCATCGCCTCCGCTTCGTTCAGGACAGGCACGATAAGGGAGAGACTGGCCTCAGTCATGCTGGCCTCCATCATGGAGGATGCGGTCCAGCGCATGGAATTCGGCATCGATCCTCTCGACAATTGGCGGCGAGAGATAACAATCTACCCGGTTCCTCACATGGCGTACCAGAGCGTCGCTGCTTTTTTCAGATGACCAGTCTTCCCCACTGCTGCCGGCTTGCGCCTGTTTGCCTGAAAGTACGCGCCATTTGGCGCACCAGGTTACGGACCACAGCCACATGGCGCGCCGCAGCGGGATAAACCAGGGCTGAAAGTCTTTTGCGCCCGGCCCGATCGCACGGGACCAGCACTGATAGAATGCAGCGATCTCTGGCACCGTCAGTTCGGCGCAGGTCGCGATGTCCCAGGTTGTGGATGTGTAGAGTGTGGCATGGGCAAGATCGAGCGGCGGGGCGCTGTAGCGGCATTTTTCCAGATCGACCAGAACGGCGCTTCCATCAGGCCGGATGATGAAATTGCCGGGGTGCGCATCAAAGGCGATCAATCTTTTTGGGGGACGGGATTCTGCCGCGCATAATGTGCGGAAAGCGGCAAGATTGCGCTCGATGATACGCCTTGGCTCCGCTTCGAGCCCAGCCGCATCGAGGAATGCGGCCTGCTGCGTGATTTCTTCCACCAGGGCTTGCATGGGATCGGCCGGATCCATGATCGGCGGCCTCTGATCCGGATGGGGCGCGGCAAGACCATGAAGTGCTGCGAGGGCCAAAGCAATGGCTGGCACATCCTCCGGCAGGCGTGCGGCGCGTCCGATGATCTCTTCGACAAGAAGGCCACCGCGCGGCAAGGCTTCACAAGGTGTGATCAGATCAATCAGCCGCGGCGCATGGCCACCCGCAGTCGCGCGGGTGTAGCAGGCCGCCTGATACGCAAGATTTTCCGCCGCAGCCAAGCCGATCTGACTCTGCTTGGGCAAGCGGGCAAGCACACCTGTGCCCTTCAGCCGAATATGGGTATGGGCCAGACCCGTATCTGCCAAAGGCTCCAGTTCCAGCCTTGCACACTGGGGAAGCTGCACGCTCAAGGCCTGACGCAGACCGGCAACAGCAGATGAATCGTTGTTGAAGTCCATGCCCGTGGCTCCCACTGTTATGCCAGCATGGCCTTCAATTTGCGCACTGCGCTTTCAGGCGTGGTCAGAACCGGGCGCCCGGTGGCCCGACTGACAGCCGCTGCGGCCCGCGCCAGACTGAATTGCGCCAGCGCAACCGTGTTGCAATCAGCAAGTTTCACGGCAGCCTCGCCGGCAAGGCGATCATGCTCAGACCCATCACCCCGATCAAGCGCAGCCAGGGCCCCATCGACAAACATGGTGCTTATCTGAAGCGTTGACGGGAATTCGGCAGGCATCGAAGCCAGTGTTGGTGCGAAGGTTGCCATCAGCCCGATGCGAGGCCCTGCGGCGAGGGCCTCTTCGATCATCGCCTCATTGGGTTTGAGAACCGGAAGTTTGGGAAACTCCTGCTTCACGGCATCAATGCAAGACCCGAATGCAGAGCATGTGAAGAGAATGCCCGCCGCGCCCGTTCCAACAGCATAGCGCGCCAGCCCCAGAAACCGCTCTGTCATTGCAGGTGTCAACGCGCCATCTCGGGCGAGATCCGCCGACAGGCTGTCATCCAGCAGGTTCATCAGCACCGGCTTGGGCCAAAGCGCGCGGAATGCTGCCTCGACGGGTGCGGGAGAGTGCTTGAGCGCGTGAATCAGTGCGATGCGCATCGGGCCGCCGTCTCGGGTATCTGGCCCATACTGCTCTATCCTCAGCGGTTGGCTTGCAAGCAGCCACTTTAAGCACAACCGTCGCGGAAGCGACAACTTGATAGCGATGCTTTCAAGAGCGTAGGGTATGCAGACAATCTGGAGTAGATGCGTGAGGATGGACAATCGGTCAAGCATGACGCTTCGCCAGATCGAGGCGGTACGCGCCATCATGATCACCGGCACCATTGCGGGGGCTGCCAAGCTTCTGCGCGTTTCTGCGCCTGGTATCAGCCGATTGATGAAATACACCGAGCGCTCGCTACATCTTCGGCTCTTCGAGCGGCGGCATGGGCGCTATGTGCCGACGCCAGAGGCCGAGGATATTTTCGAGCAGATCAATGGCGTTTACAAGAAGGTCGATGACTTGCAGTTCACGCTCTCTCGCATCGAGCGCGGGGCCGGGATCGAGCTGAAATTCGGGTCTGTGCCGAGCATCTCGCATGTCATGGTGCCCCGCGCGGTCGAGCGGCTTCGTGCCCTGCATCCCGAGTTGAGGCTCGATATCGATATCCTGAAAATCGAGGAGGCTGTCGATTATATCCTGCTCGGCAAGGGCGAACTGGTTGTGATGAGTTACCGGCTTGAGCACCCCGGTATCGATTTTATTCCGTTGGCGA
>JANNRX010000179.1:0-3399 GCA_031401875.1 Hyphomicrobiales bacterium
GTTAGGAACAGATGGTGGACGCGAGGAAAAATGGTACAGTGTGACGTGGTTCTGGTGAAGCAAACCGTCCGGTTTGCGAGACAGAAGCGCGAAACAATGGGCCATTTTAACCGCGCTGCCCTCAAAGAAGGAATTTTGAGCATGGTGAGATGGAAACGGACCGCCTGCAAGGACAAAAACCTTCCCGATAGCGCTGCTATCGGCGCGTCTTTTCTCCTTGCATTCGTCCCATTTCGATCTCATCCACCATGTGTTCCTAACTGACGACAGGCCCTAGGGCCTGTCACAGAGCACAAGACACGCAGTACAAGACTTGAACCAACAGACATGATTGGCAATTCCCGATGAGCGCCCAGGACAATTGGCGGCAATCTCTTGTGCTGGCTTCAGGCTCTCCCAGACGATTGGCCTTGCTGGAGCAGATCGGGATTGAACCCGTCGCTGTGATCCCGGCAGAGATTGACGAAACGCCCGGCCGCTCGGAAGCTCCGCGTGTGGTGGCGGGCCGACTGGCGCGGACAAAAGCGGAAGCGGCCAGCAAGACCGTGAGACATGATCCTGCTCTGGAGACGGCTTTCATCCTTGCGGCCGATACGGTGGTTGCGGTCGGACGTCGCATCCTGCCTAAGACGGAACTGGTTGATGAGGCGGCCGCTTGCCTGCGCCTGCTTTCCGGCCGTTCGCACAGGGTTTATACTGGTGTCGCACTAGTCACCGCCAAGGGCGCGATCCGCGAGAGGCTTGTGGAAACCCGCGTCCGTTTCAAGCGCTTGTCCAAAGAGGATCTTGATGCTTATCTCGCATCGGGTGAATGGCGGGGCAAAGCAGGGGGCTATGCCATTCAGGGCCTGGCTGGCAGTTTTGTGGTCAAGCTTGTCGGCTCTTACAGCAATGTCGTCGGCTTGCCGCTCTATGAGGTTGCAGCCTTGCTGGTTGGCGAGGGTTACCCGGTCCATTTCAACTGGCTGAATCGCGTCTGACAGGACGAGGCCGAAACAAGAGGCCCGCATGAATATCGCCCATTGGCTTTCCCGCAATGGCTCTTGCGCGCCCGATTCCCCAGCGCTGGCTGTGGGCGCAGCAGTAACCGAAACCTACGGCGCGCTCGCTGGCGCAACTGCCCGGCGCGCCCAGGCACTGCTGAAAGCCTATGGCCTTCAAACGGGTGATCGCGTCGCGATTATTGCAAAAAATTCAAAGCATTATGTCGAATGCTTCTATGCGATCTGGCATGCGGGACTTTGCGCGGTTCCGGTCAATGCCAAGCTGCATGGTGCTGAAATTCGGTTTATTCTGGAGAATTCCGGCGCGAAGCTTGCTTTTGTGTCCGAGGATATGGCGGCGATTGTTGGCGCTCATGCTCCCGAAACACTGAAGGCAATGATCGTCATTGCCAGCCCGGAGTATCACCGGCTTGCCCAGTCCGATCCAGCGCCGGTGGCGGATGTTGCACCCCATGCACCGGCCTGGCTGTTCTATACCTCCGGCACGACCGGACGTCCCAAGGGTGCAACCCTGACACACCGCAATCTTGCGGCCATGTCCTATGCCTATGCGCTGGAGGTTGATGATATCCGCTTTGGCGATCCCATCCTGCATGCGGCCCCCATGAGCCATGGTTCGGGGCTCTATATCATGGCCCATGTCATGCGGGGCGGTGTCAATGTCGTGCCGGAAAGTGGCGGCTTCGAACCTTCCGAGATCTTCGAGCAGATCAGCCTCTGGCCGCGCCTCTCGATGTTCGGGGCACCGACAATGATCAAGCGACTGGTCTCTGCGCCCGGTGATTGCAGGAATGACCATATCCGCACCGTCATCTGGGGCGGTGCACCGATGTACGTGGCCGATACCATTGCGGCGCTGGATCGTTTTGGTCCGTGCTTTGCCCAGATTTATGGACAGGGCGAGAGCCCGATGACGATCACCACGCTGAACAAGCAGGAGGTCGGCGACCGCACGCATCCGCGCTGGCTGGAGCGGCTGGCCTCGGCAGGGCGCGCCTATGCCTGCGTCGAGGTCCTCACGGTGGATGAAGAAGGCAGGCCTCTACCTGTAGGCCAAAGCGGCGAAATCATCTGCCGGGGTGATCCCGTGATGCCCGGCTACTGGGAAAATGCCGAGGCCAATGCAAAGACCATGCGCGGTGGCTGGCTACACACGGGTGACATCGGTTCTTTCGATGCCGAGGGCTACATGACCCTGAAGGATCGCTCCAAGGATGTGATCATCTCCGGTGGTTCCAACATCTATCCCCGTGAGGTGGAGGAGGCATTGCTGAAGCACCCGGATGTGCGCGAAGTATCCGTAATCGGTCGTGACGATGCCGAATGGGGCGAATGCGTCATCGCTTATGTGGCTGGAACAGCAAGTCCCGCTGCGCTGGACGCGCTCTGCCTGTCACAGATCGCGCGGTTCAAGCGCCCGAAGGAGTATATATTCGTGGATGCGTTGCCCAAGAACAGCTACGGCAAAATCCTCAAGACGGAATTGCGGACCCGTGATGCAGCGCGTCCGGCGCGGAACCAGGCAAATGACTGAAACAGTGCAACCACCGGCCAATGATAATGCGACGCAAGCACCAAAATGCATGATCTGCGGCAAGCCGCAAATGCAGCGGTTCAAGCCATTCTGCTCCAAACACTGCGCAGATGTTGATCTGAACCGCTGGCTCAAGGGGAATTATGCCATTCCCGTTGTCGAGGATGATATCAGTTCGGAAGGGGAGGGATGATAACACCGAGGCTGGAAAATCTGCCAATGTGCGTTATATTGTCTGGATGAAAGGACGTACCATGATGATATTGATTGAATATTGCGGCTCTTGAGGCCACGAACCCCAGGCCTTGCGTGTCAAGGCGGAACTTGAAAAACGCGGCGTGAAGGATGTGCAGATGAAGCGCTCTTCAGGCGGTGTATTTATGTCTATGTTGATGGGAAAATGCAGTTTTCCCGCCATGAAACAGGCCGTTACCCACTGCCTGACGACATCGACGGCTTTCTCAAACAGCCCGGCTGAAATTTTCGGTGGCACCTGGAAGCTTATGGGTGGACAGTGTGCCGTCGATTCCTTATACGAATTCCTCGTCTGAGTGCACCGACATACAGGTGCCGTGGACATGCCCGGATAGCTCAGTTGGTAGAGCAGCGGATTGAAAATCCGCGTGTCGCTGGTTCAAATCCGGCTCCGGGCACCATTATTTTCCCCCTATCATACAAGACTATGATCAACGATTGAATGGCCACAGCATCCGCCCGGTTCAAAACCCGCTCTGTTCAAAGCACTGCCATGATGCCGCCATCGACATAGATGATCTGGCCGTTGACATAATTCGATGCGGGTGAGGCGAGGAACACGGCGGTTCCGACAAGCTCATCTGGCTTGCCCCAGCGCCGGGCGGG
>JANNRX010000180.1:0-11697 GCA_031401875.1 Hyphomicrobiales bacterium
CCTTGTTGGCATCACCGCCGTCATCATAGGTGATGAGCTGAATTTTACGTCCCTTGATACCACCCTTGGCGTTGATTTCATCGATATAGATTTTCAAGGTCTTGTCGGCGGGATCACCCAGGAAGGATGCAGGGCCTGTGACAGAAAGCAGCGCGCCGATCTTGATATCCTGCGCCTGGACGGGGCCTGAGGCAAAGCCCATGAAGGTCACTGCAGTTGACAGGGCAGCGATGCACTTGCGCGAAACGGTTGTTTTCTCAGTCATATCCAGTGCCCCTCCCAGAGCGGTTCGTGGCTTGCCTTGCTGGCTGCCGTCATCATGAATATATTGATTGACCATGCGGTTGGGGAATGCAAGTCTTGATTGGGATATGCAGGCTTTCGTTGGAAAATAGTTGAACCCGCAGCATACTGAAACGGGCAACGGTTTGTGGGAATTTTCTCGCCAGCCGTCATAAGCGCATTAGGGGAGATGGCTTCCATGGGAAATACCGTGCTCGTCGAGCGCGAAGGCGGGGTGACAATCATCACCTTGAACCGCCCGGAAAGGCTCAACAGTTTCACGGTCGAGATGCATGAAGCCTTGGCGAAGGCGCTCTCAAGCGTGGAAGCAGATGCGGATTGCCGCGCCGTTGTACTGACGGGAGCCGGTCGCGGGTTTTGCGCCGGGCAGGATCTCTCGGACTGCTCTGTTGCACCAGGCCTTGAGCGCCGCGATCTGGGCGAGAGCCTTGAGCAGCGGTACAACCCGCTTGTGCGCCGCCTGCGTGCCCTTGCAAAGCCTGTCGTCGTTGCTGTCAATGGCGTGGCGGCCGGTGCAGGTGCCAATCTCGCGCTGCATGGCGATATCGTTCTGGCGGCACGGTCCGCCAGGTTCATCCAGTCTTTCGCAAAAATTGGGCTGATGCCGGATTCCGGTGGCACCTGGACGCTGACTCATCTTCTGGGCGAGGCACGCGCCAAGGCCCTGGCCATGCTGGCTGAACCGCTGACGGCAGAACAGGCCGCGGCGTGGGGGTTGATCTGGAAGATGGTGGAGGATGCCGATCTGATGCCTGAGGCGAGGGCCATTGCTTCCCATCTTGCCACGCAACCAACACTGGCTCTGGCAACCATCAAGCAGGCGATCCATGCGGCTGCAACCAATACGCTGGATCAGCAGCTTGATCGGGAGCGTGACGGCCAGCGTCAGCTTGGAAGGACGGATGATTACGCGGAAGGTGTTTCAGCTTTCACGGCGAAGCGGCTTCCAGTGTTCAAGGGAATGGGCTGATGGAACCGCGCTCCAAGGAAGACATCGCGAAACTCTGCGCCAGCACGATGTGGGCAGAAGATCATGCCAGCCAGGGGCTTGGCATGGAGCTGCTTTCCGTTGCGCCAGGCTATGCCCGGCTGGCGATGACAGTTTCGAAAGCCATGACCAATGGCCACGGCACCTGCCATGGTGGATTCATTTTTGCCTTGGCTGACAGTGCCTTTGCTTTTGCCTGCAACAGCCATGGGCCGCGCAGCGTCGCACAGCATTGCAGCATTGCCTATCTTGCGCCGGGCAGGCTTGGCATGCGCCTTGTCGCCGAGGCAAGCGAACGCCAACGCGGTGAACGCTCTGGCATCACCGATGTCACTGTGCGCGATGACGCTGGTGCCATCATCGCCGAGTTCCGTGGCCATTCCCGGAATGTGCCCGGCTCCCTGCTTCCTGAAGCGTGATTGGCATGCTTGATCTCACACCGCCCCGCGCCTCGCTTGATCCGATCGAGATCGCCTCTCGCGACGAAATCACAGCCCTGCAGCTTTCCCGCCTGAAGACTACGCTCTACCGGGCCTATGAGAACGTGCCGCATTACCGCAAGGCTTTCGATGCGGCGGGCGTTCATCCCGACGATTGTATCAGGCTCGCCGATCTTGCAAAATTTCCCTTCACGGCGAAAGCGGATCTGCGGGATAATTATCCCTTCGGCATGTTCGCGGTGCCCCGCGAACAGGTGGCGAGGGTGCATGCCTCGTCAGGCACCACAGGAAAGCCAACCGTGGTTGGCTATACCTTGAACGATGTCTCGATGTGGGCTGATGTCATGGCCCGCTCGATGCGGGCTTCTGGTGCAAGGCCCGGCATGGTTTGCCATATTGCTTATGGTTACGGCCTGTTCACGGGAGGGCTGGGTGCCCATTACGGCGCGGAACGGCTGGGCTGTACGGTGATTCCCATCTCCGGCGGCATGACCGAGCGACAGGTGCAGCTGATTCAGGATTTCAGGCCCGATATCATCATGGTGACACCGAGCTACTCGCTGGCCATCCTGGATGAGTTCAAGAAGCAGGGCATGGATCCGCGCAAGACGTCGCTCAAGCTGGGCATCTTCGGGGCGGAGCCGTGGACCAATGCCATGCGCTCTGAAATAGAGACCGCCTTTGATATGCATGCGGTCGATATCTACGGCCTTTCCGAAGTCATCGGGCCGGGTGTTGCCAATGAGTGCGTGGAGACGAAAGACGGCTTGCATATCTGGGAGGATCATTTCTATCCCGAGATCATCGATCCGGAGACGGGAGCGGTTCTGCCCGATGGCGAGCGTGGGGAGCTTGTCTTCACCTCTCTCACCAAGGAAGCGATGCCGATCATCCGCTACCGTACACGTGATCTCACTCGTTTGTTGCCCGGCACTGCGCGCAGTATGCGCCGCATGGAAAAGGTAACCGGGCGCACCGATGACATGATGATCGTGCGCGGTGTCAATATCTTCCCGACACAGATCGAGGAAAAGCTGCTTGAGTGTGAGGCCCTCTCCGCCCATTACCAGGTCGTACTGACCCGCGAAGGGCGAATGGATGTGATGGAAATCAAGGTTGAGGCAAGGCCGGGGGAGATGGACGCGGCTCAAAAAGCCGGCCATGCATTTGCCTCGCGCATCAAGGAGACAATCGGCGTTTCGGCAAAGGTGACCGTGCTGCCTGTTGACGGCATCGAGCGTTCACAGGGCAAGGCCCGGCGGGTGATCGACCTGCGGCTCAAGGACTGAACAATGGCCCGACCACGCGCCGCCGATTACGACGAAAAGCGTCTTGCGATCTTGCGCAAGAGCGCAGAGCTCTTTGCAGAAAACGGATTTGACCGCACGTCCATGACCGAGATCGCACTTGCACTCGGTGTTTCCAAGGCGCTGTTCTATCATTATTACCGGGCCAAGGACGATCTTCTCTTCGATATCATCCAGACCCACCTGATCGAACTTGTCGAGTCGGCGGAAGCGGCAGATGACCACGCTCTTGAGGCGACGCTGCGGCTCCAGAATGTCATCAGCGCTATTCTCGATTGCTACCGGGATGCGGATGCCGAACACAAGATCCAGATCAACCATCTTGGCCAGTTGCTGCCCGATCAGCAGACCCTGCTCAGGGAGCTTGAACGCCGACTTGTCAATGTGATGGCCGGGATCGTGGCTGCCCTCAATCCTGCTCTGGACAAGGCTACGGTCAAGCCGCTCACCATGTCGATCTTCGGAACTCTGAACTGGAAATACATGTGGTTCCGCGAAGGAGGAGCTGTGAGCCGTGAGGCCTATGTCGCAATGGTGACACGGATGTTTGCCGCAGGAATCAAGCATGTTTAGCAGGCTGTTGAAAAAAGGTTTCTCTCGTCATTGCGAGGAGCAAAGCGACGAAGCAATCCAGCTTTCAAGGCATCGAGAAGAGTATTTTACTTAATCAGACCGCGTGATTTTCTGCCGCCGAAGGCTGGATTGCTTCGCTGCGCTCGCAATGACGGATGGTCCAATGCCTTTTTCAACACATCCTAGAGCTGGTCAAAATCCAGCATGAGTTCTGGCGTGGTCGGGCGAAGCTGACAGCCAAGCGAAAAGCCTGCTGCAATTTCCCAAGCCTCCAGCGAGTAGTTGACCGCCATGGTTGCGGCCCCTCCCTCCACCTTGCAGCGGCAGGTGCAGCACATTCCGCCCTTGCAGGAATAGGGCAGTTCAAGCCCGATCCGCGCCGCAGCATCAATTAGGTTATCATCGGATTCAAGAAAATCGAGAACATGACGCTTGCCATCCAGCCCTATGGTGATCCGCGACACCACCGCTTCGGCCTCGTGTCTGATCGAGACCGGCGTGAAGCTTTGACGTGGGGCAGATGACTGGAAAAGCTCGGAGCGAATGCGGGCACTCGCGACACCAAGAGTTTCAAGCGTGGTTCTTGCCGCATCAACCATTGCACTGGGGCCGCACAGGAAGGCCTCGTCCACAGTTGAAAAATCGATGATGCCTGCCGCCAATGCATGCAGTTTATCCGCGCCGATACGCCCGCTGAGCAGCGCCACATCCTGCGCCTCGCGCGACAGGACATGGACCACGCTCAGGCGACCAAGATGACGGTTCTTGAGATCCTCGATCTCTTCCGCAAACATGACCGAGGCGGAGGTTTGATTGCCATAGATCAGCGTGACGCGAGACAGGGGTTCGCGCGCAAGGACGCTGCGCATGATCGACAGAACAGGCGTGATGCCTGATCCTGCGGCAATACCCAGGATATGTCTGCCAATGACAGGCTTGTCAGAGAGTGTAGCCATGGAAGAGACGAAGCGTCCCTGCGGAGGCATGACCTCGAGGTGATCACCAATGCTGATGCTTTCATTGGCAAAAGTGGAGAATGCACCACCGTCCACTTTCTTGATTCCAACGCGCAAGGCGTCATCGTCCAGACCCGAGCAGATGGAATAGGAGCGGCGGATATCCTCGCCATTGATCATGGCGCGTAGCGTCAGATACTGGCCTGGCGCATAAACGAACTGTTGTTTCAGCGCATCAGGAACTGTGAAATGCAGCGAAACGCTGTCCTTTGTTTCGCGCCGGATTTCACGGACTGCAAGGCTGTGAAAGCGACTCATCGGAACCTCATATGCACTTGAATGCGTCAAATGGCTCAAGGCAGCTTTTGCAGCGCCAGAGCGATTTGCAGGCGGTGGACCCGAATTCGCTGATCTTGACCGTCATATCCGATCCGCAGCGCGGGCAGGCGAGGGCATCATCATCACCGAAGAGGACACGACGGGATGCACGCGATGCAGGCGGTGCTATGCCGTAAGCCAGAAGTTTTGCGCGCCCTTGCGCAGTCATCCAGTCTGTGGTCCAGGCGGGTGACAGAACCGTGCGGATGCGTGCCTTGGGGAAACCAGCGGCGGCCAAGGCCGTCTGAAGGTCGAGGGCCATCACCGCCATGGCCGGGCATCCCGAATAGGTTGGCGTGATATCGGCCTCGATTTCACCGTCGCCAGCAATGGCCACACGGCGAATGACACCCAGATCATCCAGTGTAAGAACCGGAATTTCAGGATCGCAGACCGTCGCTGCTGCGGCGCGGGCACGGGCAAGTCGTGCCGCATCGGGCATCGATAGGGTCACCACACGGCACCGGGATGCGCCCTGTGCAGCGACTGCATCTCGGCAAGCATGCGCGACAGATGCTCGCTATGCACACCATTGCGTCCGCCACTCTGGGTGCGCCCATGCGTGGGCATGCGAAGTGTGGCCTCGCGCAAGACATGCTCCAGGGTGGCATCAAAGGCCGCTCGCAATTGTGCAGGATCAGGCGCAATGCCGACTTCGATCAAAGCGTGTTCGATGGCGTCGACCTCGAACATTTCACCGGCATAATCCACCAGCTCGTCAAGGGCCGCTTGCGCGCGGGCATGGCTTTCCCCGGTGCCATCCCCCAGGCGGATCACCCATTCACCGGCATGGCGGACATGATAGGCCATTTCCTTCTCGGCCTTGGCGCCGATGCCGGCCAGCGTCTCGTCTTTCGAGCGGGCCAGCGCCTGATGAAAGGGATGGGCGAATGCCGCATAGATCAGCTGGCGCATCATGGTCGTGGCGAAATCTCCATTGGGTTGCTCGACAAGCAGCAGATTGCAGTAATCCCTGTCATCGCGCCAATAGGCCAGCGCATCCTCATCGCGGCCCTTGCCTTCAATCTTGCCTGCGTAATCATAGAGCAACCGGGCCTGACCGATCAGATCAAGTCCAAGATTGGAAAGGGCGATATCCTCTTCCAGTGTCGGCCCGCGTCCTGACCATTCGGACAGGCGATGACCCAGCACCAATGCGGTGTCGGCGAGGCGCAGCGTGTAGATGAAGAGCGGGGGCTCCATCACATGTGACCCACATCATCAGGCACTTCGTAAAAGGTCGGGTGGCGATAAATCTTCGATGCTGTTGGTTCAAACAGCATGTCCTTGTCGCTGGGGTCAGATGCCGTGATCAGCTTGGAAGGTACTATCCAGATGGAAACGCCTTCACCCCGGCGCGTGTAAACATCGCGTGCCATGTGCAGCGCCATGGCGTCATCGGGCGCATGCAGGCTGCCGACATGCTTGTGAGACAAGCCAGCCTTGGCCCGGATAAAAACTTCGTAGAGTGGCATCGCGGGTTCGCTCATGATGTTTTCACTCCGCAGCCATCAGCGGTATTGCAGTTTTCCGTGCCGCGCGTTTGCGGGCATGGGCCAGCGCGGCTTCCCGCACCCATGCGCCGGATTCATGGGCCTCGCGGCGTGTCCTCATCCGTTGCCGGTTGCAGGGGCCATCGCCTGCGAGAACGCGTTTGAACTCGCTCCAGTCGATGGCGCCATATGCATACTGTCCGCTGGCCTCATCCCGTTTCAATGCCTTGTCCGGAATCGTCAGGCCCATGAATGTCGCCTGGGGTACCATGGCATCGACGAATTTCTGGCGCAGTTCATCATTGGAGAAGCGCTTGATCTTCCAGCGCATCGAGGTGTCGGAATGCAGTGAATCTCCGTCAGGCGGTCCAAACATCATCAGACAGGGCCACCACCAGCGGTTCAGCGCATCCTGCGCCATGGCTTTCTGCGCGGCAGTGCCTTTCGACAGAACATGCATGATCTCGAAGCCCTGGCGCTGATGAAAGCTCTCCTCTTTGCAGATGCGGATCATGGCGCGGGCATAGGGGCCATAGGAGCAGCGGCAGAGCGGGATCTGGTTCATGATCGCCGCGCCATCGACAAGCCATCCAACCGCGCCGATATCAGCCCAGGTTAGTGTCGGGTAATTGAAAATTGAGGAATATTTGGCCTTGCCGGAGATGAGTTGCTCATTCAGCTCTTCCCGTGATGTGCCCAAGGTCTCGGCCGCAGAATAGAGGTAATGGCCATGGCCCGCCTCATCCTGCACTTTCGATAACAGCACCGCCTTGCGCTTGAGTGAGGGCGCACGGGTGATCCAGTTGCCCTCCGGTTGCATGCCGATGATTTCCGAATGGGCATGCTGGGAAATCTGGCGGATCAGTGTCCTCCGATACGCCTCAGGCATCCAGTCATGGGCTTCGATCTTGTCTTCAGCCGCACAGCGCTGCTCAAACCGCGCAAGCTTCACGGGATCCTCAGCGAGCGGCGGCGTTTTGTCTTTCTCGTTCAATGCCTGTGAGTACATGGTTATCTCCCAGTTTGAGTACGAATGATTTTATTATGTTACAATATTTTATAATGTCAATTTATTTTGTAATATATAAATTGCCTGTTTTATGCATCGGGTTGGATGATCCCACTTCTGAAGCCTGTTTCTGTCAACCAGCGTTCCGAAGCCGGTTCAAGATGCTCCAGAGCCATTTTGAAACACTCGCGTGCGCGCCTGCCTTGCCAGTCTTCGGGCAAAGCCACTGCAGGCAAAACAGGATCGCGCAGGATCAGTCGGCGGAACTGATGCAGCAGGATAACCCGCGATACGATTGCCTGGACTGGGGTGGGAGTATCCGCTGGTAAACCGGAAAATGTTTTCAGAAAATATTTGTAGCGCTGATTGAGCGCATGGATCTGCCACAGATCTTGCGCGGTCTCTGCCAGCGGCGCGGTACAGTCCGTCCGGGCCAGAATGGCTCCTTCCGGCAGAAGGCGCGACAAGGAACCGGCATGGACCGGCATAACAGCTGTTGCGGCCCCCACAAAGCGAAAGCCCTGTGCAAGTAATGCCTCCCGTGCCTTGTTCCGTGCCGTGCACCGGTCGATCAGAGCCAGATCAAACTGTCCGGTTGGCACCAGCGGCAAGCGACCATAGATGCGGTCTGCCGCCGTCATGAAGGCCGCACGGCTCGCCGGTGCTGGCCGGTAATAGGTGTTGCGGCCTGTTTTCTCGCGGAGAAGCGTTCCATTGGCCACCAGCCGTGAAAGTGAGGTTCGCACAAGGCCGGGATCGATCTTCATCTCTTCCAGCAAGGCCAGCAAAGCCCCTGTCCAGATCGGGCCGGGGGCGGGATCTGTGCCGCCGCGCATTACCACGTCTCCGAAAATCGTCACGATCAGCGACCATACCCGCAGAGGTGTCTCGGCATGCAGTGACTGGATCGGTCCGGTGGAAGGCATCGCTCTCTCTTAAAAGGACAAGATACTCCCGTGAGGAGACAATCTTATCGCAGCAATCACGCGACTTTTCCAACCATTCCCGAAGACGCATGTCCCTGATCATTGAGGTGGCAGGCGGACCACCGTTGCGGCGCAATTTCCCGCAGCACAGGACGTTCTTCCACGCAACGCGCCATCGCATGCGGGCAACGCGGGTGAAAGTGGCAACCTGTTGGCGGATCGATGGGCGAGGGGATCTCGCCCTTGATCAGGGAAAAGCTCTTCTTGCGTGCCTCAAGCGTTGTGACATTGGCAAGCAAAGCCTGCGTGTAGGGATGGTTGGGAGCGGAAAAAAGCGCATCCGTCTGCGCAGTCTCCACCACGCGACCGAGATACATGATGACCACGCGGTCAGCAATGTGCCGAACGACGCCCAAATCATGGCTGATGAACAGATAGGTCAGGCCCAACCGCTGCCGCAGCTCCATGAAAAGGTTGAGCACCTGCGCCTGGATCGAGACATCCAGAGCCGCCACGCTCTCGTCGCAGACCAGGAACTCAGGCTTTACCGCGAGTGCCCGCGCAATGCCGATCCGCGCCCGCTGGCCGCCGGAGAACTGGTGCGGATAGCGCCGCTTGTAGCTGGGGTCGAGCCCTACCTGCGCCAGCATCTGATCCACGTAGGTTTCCTTGTCCTCAGCGCGGATCAGGCCGTGCACAACCGGCGCCTCGCCCACAATATCGACAACGCGCATGCGCGGATTGAGCGAGGACATCGGGTCCTGAAAGATCATCTGCACGGCAAGCGTCTGCGCCTTGCGCTCGCTGGCTGTCAGCGCGGTGATGTCCTTGCCTTTCCACTGCATGCTGCCATCTGATGCCGAATGAATACCGGCAACAACCCGGCCAAGCGTGGATTTGCCGCAACCCGATTCACCCACAAGACCGACAACCTCGCCTTCCGAAATCGCAAGGTTTACGCCATCAACCGCATGCACGGTGATGTCGCGGTTTTTGGCACCGAAAAGATTCGCGACCCTGGCAGCCGTGTCGAGCGGTTTTGCAAACTGTTTGGATATCTGCGCGAGGGAGAGAAGCGGCGTGTTCATGCGGCTTCTCCGGCTTGATTGAGGGGATGATAGCAGCGCGCGCTGCGTGCGTCTGGAAAGCTGCGCACTGCCGGCGTATCGCGGCATGCATCCGTCTGATGGCCACAGCGCGGGCGGAAGGCGCAGCCCTCGGGAAGATGCGCAAGGGAAGGCGCGGAGCCGGGAATCTGTTTCAGTGGCTCGCCGCGCTTGCCCCGTGAGGGCACCGAGCCAAGCAGGCCATCGGTATAGGGATGGATCGGATGATCGAGCACCGCGTCAAGTGGCCCCGCCTCGACGATGCGACCGGCATACATCACCGCAAGATGGTCGGCGAGACCCGCAACAACCGTGAGATCATGCGTGATCCAGATCAGGGCGGTGCCCGTGTCAGCGCAGAGCTTCTGCATTTCCGCCAGAATCTGGCTCTGGATGGTCACGTCGAGCGCGGTCGTCGGTTCGTCGCAGATGATCAGGCTGGGCTGGTGCAGCAGCGCGATGGCGATGGCGACGCGCTGGCGCATGCCTCCGGAGAACTGATGCGGATAGGAAGACAGCCGCTCCTCCGGCGAGGGAATGCCCACTTTGCCCAGAGCATCGCGGGCACGCTGCCGGGCTTCGGCCTTGCTCACGGAATCATGTGCGGTAATCGCCTCGATCATCTGGGTGTCGATGCGCAGGACCGGGTTCAGCGTCATCATCGGGTCCTGGAAGATCATGGCGATTTCTTTGCCGCGGATGGCGCGCATGTCGCCCTCCGGCAGGCCGGCAATCTCCTTGCCGTTGAGTTTGATGGAACCTTCGACGATACGGCCCGGCGGATCAATCAGACCCATGATAGAGAAGCCTGTGACGGATTTGCCAGAGCCAGATTCGCCCACAAGACCCATCACCTCGCCTCGCTGCACATCGAAGGAGATCCCATCGACTGATTTGACGGTGCCGGCGCGGGTGAAAAAATGCGTCTTGAGATCACGGACAGAGAGAACAGGGTTCATGATCACTCGATTCTGGGTACAAGGATTGCGCTGACGTCGTGCGTCCTTCGAGGCTCGTTCGCTGGGCTCTCTCGCACCTCAGGATGAGCAATCTTTGAGCCTTGCAATCGATCAATCGCCTCATCCTGAGGTGCGAGCCGTAGGCGAGCCTCGAAGGACGCAAGGCGCTTATGCAGTGCACCCAATCCCATCGTCACGCTCACTTCTCAAGCCTCGGATTGAGTACATCACGCAACCTGTCGCCCACCAGGTTGATCGCCACGATGGTGAGTAGCAGCGCGACGCCGGGGAAGGTCGAGATCCAGTAGCGGCCAGAAAGCAGATACTCGAAACCGTTGGCGATGAGCACACCGAGCGATGGCTCCGTCTGGGGCAGGCCGACGCCGAGGAACGAGAGCGTGGCCTCGAGCGCGATGGCATGGGCCGTCTGCACCGTGGCGATGACGATGATGGGGGCCAATACATTCGGCAGGATATGCTTGAAGACGATCCGCGTGTGGCTGAGGCCCAGCGACTGCGCCGCCTCGACATATTCCTTGCGCCGCTCCACCAGTGCCGAGGCGCGCACGGTGCGGGCGTAATAGGCCCATTGCACGACAACCAGCGCAAAAATGATCTTGTCGACGCCCTTGCCGAGCATGGCAACAAGAATCAGCGCCACCAGTACTGTCGGCAGCGACAGTTGCAGATCGACGATGCGCATGATGATGTTTTCGATCCGCCCGCCTGCATAGGCAGCTGTAAGCCCGACTGCAAGGCCGATACTGGCTGCAATGATTCCAGAGAGTGCCCCTACCATCAAGGAGATGCGCAGCCCGTAGAGAATCCCGGAAAAGAGATCACGGCCTACCCCGTCGGAGCCAAGCCACATGCGGTAGCCATCGCCGGCCGCCGACCCAGGCGGCAGGCGCGAATCCATAATGTCCACCTTGGCCAGATCATAGGGATTCTGCGGTGTGATCCAGGGCGCCAGAAGGGCGAGCAGGATGATGATGCTCAGCAGCACGAGGCCCGTCACGGCGACGCGATCCTCCAGGAAGCGCAGGACGAAACGGCTGACTGCTGTTTCCTCGCGTGCTGCCGCGGCGGGCACGGAGAGTGCAGTATCAGTCATGGCGCATAGCCTTTCGACGAGACCAAAGGGATCGTTGCATATCCATTGTGCGTCCTTCGAGGCTCGCTGCGCTCGCACCTCAGGTTGAGGAGAACAGTGCCTTGCACAACCTCCTCATCCTGTGGTGCGACGAAGCGCAGCGAAG
>JANNRX010000181.1:0-2361 GCA_031401875.1 Hyphomicrobiales bacterium
AAAGGGATGCGGGGCCTGGTGATCGGCGCGGGGCCCATCGGTCTGCTGACGATGCTCGCTGCCAGGAAAGCAGGTCTGGAAGATGTGTCAGTGGCCGATATCGCACCCGCGCCACTGGCTTTCGCCAGACGCCTTGGCGCAACCGCCGTTATCGATCTTGCCGCTGATCCTGAAGCGCTTGCAAAGCTGGGAAAGACGGCGCCATTCGACATCATCTTCGAAGCCTCCGGCGCGCCACCGGGAGTCGCTTCCGCCATCGCAGCGGCGCGGCGCGGCGGCATCATCGTGCAGATTGGCAATCTGCCCGGTGGCTCCATACCCGTTCCCGCCAACGCCATCATGTCCAAGGAACTGGATTTTCGCGGCACCTTCCGCTTCGACGCCGAATTTGACGAAGCTGTACGCATGATCGCTGCGGGTGAGATCGACGTCACGTCCATCATCACGGCGGAGCGACCGCTGAGTGAAGCGCCAGCCGCCCTGCGTCTTGCGCTCGACCGTACGCAGAGCATGAAGGTCATGCTCGTGGCTGACGCGACTTAAGGAACGTCACAATGGAGGAAACCTGGCGCTGGTTCGGTCCCGATGACGCCGTGACATTGCCTCAGATTCGCCAGACAGGCGCGACGGGCATCGTCACAGCACTCCATCATGTTCCTTATGGCGCGGTGTGGAGCACCGCTGAAATCGAGAAGCGCAAGGCCCTGATCGCTGCGGACAAGAGCCTTGGCCTGCGCTGGAGCGTGGTCGAGAGCCTGCCGATCCATGAATCGATCAAGCTCGGGGAGGGAAATCTCACGCCGTTGTTTGATAACTACCGGCAATCCATGCGCAACCTCGCGGTCTGCGGCGTCACCACGATCTGCTATAATTTCATGCCGATCCTGGACTGGACCCGCACTGACCTTGCATGGCCACTTGTCGGCGGCGGCACCTCGCTCAAATTCGACGCTGTGAAATACTGCGCTTTTGACTGCTTCATGGTGGAGCGCAAAGAGGCGGAAAAGGATCATCCGCCTGGTTTGGTGAAACGCGCGGATGCCTGGTTCAAGGCGGCTTCGGAAGCGGACAAGGCGGCACTGCTGGCGAATGTCAACGCAGGCCTTCCCGGTGCCTATGAGCGCTATGACATCGCAGGCTTCAGGCGCATGCTGGCCCGCTATCACGGCATCGACCGCAAGGCACTCCGGGCGAATTACGCCCGCTTCCTGCGCGAGATCATCCCGACGGCAGAACATGTGGGCATCCGCATGGCCGTGCACCCCGATGATCCGCCACGCCCGCTGTTCGGCCTGCCGCGCATTGTCTCGAATGGCGATGATCTGGCCTTCATCGTGAAGGCCGTGCCCTCGCCCGCCAATGGCGTGACATTCTGTACGGGTTCCCTGGGCGCAGGCATCGAGAATGATGTGCCCGCGCTGGCGAAGCGCTTCGCACGGCACGTCCATTTCGCGCATCTCAGGAATGTCGCCAAGGAAAGCGACGGCTCATTCCGGGAAGCCGAGCATCTGGGTGGTGACACAGATATGGTGGCAGTTGTCCGAACCCTTCTCAAGGAGCAGCAGCGGCGGCGCAAAACAGGCGCGCCAGACTGGCAAATCCCTTTCCGTCCCGATCACGGCCATGAGCTTCTGGACGATGCAGGGCGCAAGACCCATCCGGGCTATCCGCTGATCGGCCGCATGCGCGGATTGGCTGAAATCCGCGGCGTGATCGCGGCATTGAATGCGCGGGAAAGATTCTCCGCTTAGAACTGGCGGAATCTCTGTAAAAATACCCTTCAGATCAGATGGCCTTCCAGCAACCTCAACAAAGCTTCCGGTGCTTCCTCCGGAATATAATGTCCGGATGACACCGCCTCGCCGCGCACATTATCCGCCCAGGCACGCCAGCTTGCCAGCACATCGAAGCATTGGCCAACAGCGCCCTCTGCACCCCAGAGCGCCAGCATCGGTGCCTTGATTTTCAAGTGCCCAAGATCAGCCGCATCCTGCGCCATGTCGACCGTCGCCGAAGCACGGTAATCCTCGCAGGCCGCGTGAATCACGGCTGGATTGCTGAAGCAGCGAAGATATTCGCCGAAGGCGATCTCGTTGAACAGCGCAAGACACCTGGAACCCCGGCTCATATGCTGGCGAATAAAAAATTCCGGGTCCGCGCCGATCATGGTTTCGGGCACAGGTGTGGCCTTGATCAGGAAAAACCAGTGCCAGTAGGCGCGAGCAAAAGCATCCGACGTATTCTGATACATATGCAATGTTGGCGCGATATCGAGCGTGGTCAACGTCTTCACAGCATCCGGAAAATCCAGCGCCAGCCGATGCGCCACACGCCCGCCCCTATCATGGCCGACAAGATGAA
>JANNRX010000182.1:0-5445 GCA_031401875.1 Hyphomicrobiales bacterium
GCTGCGCAAGGCGAAGCTCAATGTGGTCTGGCCAGTATCGCCAAGAATATCCATCTGCAATTCCTTCTGACCACGCAGCTTCTGCATGGCTGCGACGAATTTGCGCTTTTTGATCAGATCCGTCGCGTAACCCGCCACATCCGCTGTCGCTTCTTCCGAAAGAACCGGCATGCCATCGGAGGTGATTTCCATGATCACAGGCGTCGGCGGCTGATCAATGAATTCACGGCGCGTATAGGCAACGGTGCCTCTTTCGGAGGTGCATGCCACAAGCAGCACGCCCGATGTATCATCATCGCTGACAACAGCAATCTGTGCGGTGAAGGCATCTCTCTTGTCGATCATTACCCAGTCAGCGCTTTGGACATGGGCGACGTATCTTCCGGGCGGGGGTTCCCCATGCACGGCCAGGCCGGAGCCGATGATCGCGGCTGCGGCGACAACAAGGATTATGCGTTTGCGACGTGGCAACTCATCCCTCTTGATGCTCACCATTCAGATCAGCCATCCGCGGCATGTTGATGATGTTGTATCCGCCGTCAACATAGATGATTTCGCCGGTCACGCCACCACCGAGATCAGACAGCAGATAAAGCGCCGAACCACCTATTTCTTCAAGGGTGACAGGACGGCGCAAGGGCGAATGCTTCGTCTGGAAGGTGAAGGTCGCCCGCGCATCAGTGATGCCGGCACCGGCCAGGGTCCGGACGGGGCCGGGCGAGAGCGCATTGACGCGGATGTTCTGCTGGCCGAGGTCGGCCGCCAGATAGCGCATGCTGGCCTCAAGCGCGGCTTTCGCCACGCCCATGACGTTGTAATTCGGCGATGTACGCATCGAGCCGCCGTAGGTCAGCGTTAGCAGGCTGCCCCCGTTCTGCATCAGCTTCGTGGCGCGCTGCGCAATCTCGGTGAAGGAATAGCAGGAGATCACCATGGTGCGCGAGAAGTTCTCACGTGTGGTGTTATCGACGTAGCGGCCTTTCAGTTCATTCTTGTCAGAAAAGCCAATGGCGTGAACGACAAAATCGAGACTGCCCCATTCCTTCTCCAGCCTGTCAAAAACGGCATCAACCGAGGCAGCATCCTCGACATCGCAAGGCAAAACCAGTTTTGCGCCAATGCTTTCCGCCAGCGGCAACACACGCTTGCCCAGCGCATCGCCCTGATAGGTGAAGGCCAGCTCCGCGCCATGCTTGTGCAGCATCGAGGCTATGCCCCAGGCGATCGAATTCTGGTTCGCGACCCCCATGATGAGGCCGCGTTTTCCGTGCATGAGACCGGGCACCATCACGCCTCCAGCCGCTTCATCACGATGGTGGCATTGGTGCCGCCAAAGCCAAAGGAGTTGGAGAGCACAGTTCCAAGTCTGGCATTGTCGATGCGCGATCTCGCAATTGGCATATCGGCAAAGGCCGGGTCCATCTCCTGGATATGAGCGCTTTCGCAGACAAAATCATTGTTGAGCATGAGGAGCGAATAGATCGCCTCCTGCGCACCTGTCGCGCCCAGCGAGTGGCCGGTCAGTGATTTGGTCGATGACAGATGAGGAGACTTGTCCGCCCCGCCGAAAACGGTGCGGATCGCTTCGATCTCCTTGGCATCGCCTACCGGTGTCGAGGTGCCGTGGGTGTTGATATAATCGACTTTGCCTTTGACGGTGGAAAGCGCCTGAAGCATGCAGCGAACTGCGCCTTCACCCGATGGTGCCACCATGTCGTAGCCGTCCGACGTCGCGCCATATCCCACGATCTCGCCGTAGATTTTCGCGCCGCGCGCCTTGGCATGCTCCAGCTCTTCCAGCACGAGTACGCCTGCACCGCCTGCAATGACGAAACCATCGCGGTTCACGTCATAGGCGCGCGAAGCCGTGGAGGCATTGGCAGCGTCATTGTATTTCGAAGACATGGCACCCATGGCATCAAAGAGCACGGACATGGTCCAGTCCAGCTCTTCCGAACCGCCCGCGAATATCATGTCCTGCTTGCCCCATTGAATCATCTCATAAGCATTGCCAATGCAATGGTTCGAGGTTGCGCAGGCCGATGAGATCGAATAATTCACGCCGCGAATCTTGAACCATGTCGCCAGCGTCGCCGATGCCGTCGAACTCATGCATTTAGGGACAGCAAAGGGCCCGACACGCTTGGAATTTCCACTTTCGCGCGCCTTGTCCACCGCTTCAATGAGCGCGATGGTCGAAGGACCGCCGGTCCCCATGATGATGCCGGTGCGCTCGTTGGAGATTTCTTTCTCGCTCAAACCCGCATCAAGAATGGCCTGATCCATCGCCACATGATTCCAGGCCGAGCCCCCGCCGTGGAAGCGCATGGCGCGCCGGTCGACGATGGACGCTGGATCAAGTGTGGGACGTCCGGAAACCTGGCTGCGAAAGCCGTGCTCCGTGAAGCTCGCCTCCGGACGGATGCCGGACTTGGCCTCCCGCAATGAAGCAAGAACCTCGTTCTGGTTATTGCCGATGGAGGAGACGATCCCCATGCCTGTGACGACGACGCGGCGCATTCTATTTTCCTTCCGGAAGCACTGGCAGGCTCAAGCCGCCTTTTCCTTCGACAGGCCGACCTTGAGGTCTGTCGCATTGTATATGGTCTCGCCGTCGGCTTTTAGCCAGCCGTCAGCAATGCCCAGCACGAGACGTCCACGCATCACGCGCTTGAAGTCGATGCCGTATTCTACCATTTTGGTCTTTGGCGTGACCATGCCCTTGAATTTCACTTCGCCGGTGGCGAGCGCCATGCCGTAGCCGGGTTCACCCAGCCAACCCAGGAAAAATCCCGTGAGCTGCCACATGGCGTCGAGTCCCAGGCAGCCTGGCATGATCGGATTGCCCTGGAAATGGCAAGGAAAGAACCAGTGGTCGGGATGAATATCGAATTCCGCCCGCACCATGCCCTTGCCATGCGGGCCGCCATCTTCGGAAATCTGCGTGATCCGGTCGAACATCAGCATTGGTGGCAATGGCAATTGCGCATTGCCGGGGCCGAACAGCTCTCCGCGCCCGCAGGCCAGAAGCTCTTCCTTGGTGAAGCTGGAACGACGTTCGGTCATTTTTAGGCAAATCCGTTGTTCTGCGAAGCGATCTAGGCGTCTGTTATCAGGGGTACGCAGCAATGACAAACAGGTCGCAGGCTTTTTCAAACACAATTCGCAGGTTGCCCTTGGCGCGAGGGGCGGCTAGCCTTTCAGCACACTTCTTTTTCAACGCGTTTTCACAGAGATATCCATGACTCCTGAACCCATTGCCGCCTTTTCCCGCATCGGAGAAGAAAACGCCTTTGCTGTGCTCGCGCGTGCCAATGCACTGATCAAAGCCGGCAAGGACGTGATCAATCTGGGCATTGGCCAGCCCGACTTTGCGACGCCGGCCAATATCGTCGAAGCTGCCGTGAAAGCCTTGCGCGACGGGCACCACGGTTACACACCGGCCAATGGCATCCTGCCCCTGCGCGAAGGAGTGGCGGCCGATCTGTACCGGCGGTTTGGCGTCTCGGTCTCTCCTGAGGAAGTGATGATCATGCCGGGTGGCAAGGTGACCATGTTCATGGCGATCCTGATGTTCGGCGAGCCCGGCGCAGAAATCCTGTATCCGGACCCCGGCTTTCCCATTTACCGCTCGATGATCGAGTTCACCGGCGCGACCCCTGTGCCAGTGCCGGTCCGCGAGGAAAACGGCTTTGCCTTCTCGGCGGCAGAAACGCTCTCGCTGATCACGCCAAAAACCCGGCTGCTGATCATCAACTCGCCTGCCAATCCGACGGGAGGTGTCACACCGAAATCCGAGATTGATGCGCTGGTGAAAGGCCTCGTCAACCGGCCCCGCGTCGCCATCATGTCCGACGAGATCTACGATCAGATGGTCTATGATGGTGAGGAGCATGTCTGCCTGCTCAGCTATCCTGAAATCCGTGACCGCACGATCCTGCTCAATGGCTGGTCAAAGACTTACGCCATGACGGGCTGGCGGCTGGGATATTCGGTCTGGCCGGGCAAGCTCTATGAGGCCGCGCGCAAGCTTGCCGTCAATTCCTTCTCCTGTGTCAACGCTCCCGCGCAATGGGCGGCACTGGAGGCACTCACCGGCCCGCAGGATGCGGTAGCGCGTATGGTGGCAGAGTTTGACCGGCGGCGCATTGCTGTAACGGCAGGTTTGAACGCGTTGCCAGGTGTCCGCGCCGCCACGCCGAAGGGCGCGTTCTACGCCTTCCCGAACATCGCCGCCACGGGCTGGAAGGCCAAGCCGCTGGCCTCTGCGCTTCTGGAAGATGCTGGCGTTGCCACCATCGGCGGGCCGGATTTCGGCATCCATGGCGAAGGCTATATCCGGCTCTCCTATGCCAACAGCCTGGAGAACATCGAGAAAGCCCTGGGGCGGATCAAGGATTTTCTTGAACGCAAGAACGAGGCCTGAAGCATGAGCACATCCACTCACGCCGCCATTCTTCTGGCCAAACGCGAACTCGTGATGGCCAATCGTATTCTGGCCCGCGAGGACGTGATTGATGATTATGGCCATGTCAGCATTCGCCACCCGCTGATTAGGGACCGATTCTTTCTCTCACGTTCACGCAGCCCTGAAATCGTTGATCTGGACGATATCATGGAGTTTCATCTCGATGGTACGCCTGTCGAACCAGCCACCCGCCAGATGTATTCCGAGCGCGTTCTGCATGGTGCAATCTTTGCGGCCCGCCCCGATGTTGGCGCTGTGGCCCATCATCATGCGCGGGCGGTGTTGCCTTTCACGACAACGAAGGTGTCCTTGCGCCCGGTCTTTCACATGGGCTCTGTCATCGGGAACCATATTCCGGTTTGGTCGCCACCATGGCGCAGGCGGCGGCCGCGACCGCGTTGATCTCGGTCCTTTGGGTCGTGGCTGGTTACTCGCTCGCCTTCGTCGGCGGCGGAAACGTCATCGGCACGCTCGATCGCTTCTTGTTGCTCGGCATGGGCATGGACAGCGCCAACGCGCTCGCCTCGAACATCCCCGAAGCGCTGTTCATGGTCTATCAGATGACGTTTGCCGTCATCACCTGCGCCCTCGTCGCGGGCAGCGTCGCCGACCGCATGAAGTTCTCGGCCTTTCTCGCCTTCTGCGTTCTGTGGCTTTTCATCGTCTATGTGCCGAGCGCGCATTGGGTCTGGGGCGGAGGGTTCTTAGGGACCATGGGCCTGCTCGATTTCGCCGGCGGCACGGTCGTGCACATCAACGCCGGCATCGCGGGCTTGGTCGCGGCCTACGTGCTCGGTCCGCGCCTGGGCTACGGCAAGGAAAACCTGGCGCCATTCGATCTGTCGCTGGCGGTCATCGGCACAGGGTTGATCTGGGTCGGCTGGTTCGGTTTCAACGGCGGCTCGGCGCTTGGCGCAAATTCGCGCGCCGTGATGGCGATCGTCGCCACCCATCTCGCGGCCTGCGCCGGTGCGCTC
>JANNRX010000183.1:0-3164 GCA_031401875.1 Hyphomicrobiales bacterium
CTGCTCGTTGATTGTTTCGTCTGACGCTCTGGCTAATCGCCTTGCGAACCGCTACATATGGCATGCGGGGCTGCGCGGTGCGACATGGAGACATGTATTCCCGGGGCCTTATCGATCCTTCGGGAACTGTCCCTGTCTGAGGCCGTGGCCTCAGGCATATGGTGCCCACCTACTTATGTAGGTCTCCGGATTCGATCCTCCATCGGCCGAGGTGGCTCCGCACTTTCCGGCACAGTGTGAGTTCATGACCACGTCCAAGGCTGCCATCCGCAAATCCATCCTGATCAAGCGCGACGCTGCATCGGCAGAGTGGCGCTCCATGGCTTCGGGACAACTTGCGAAAAACGCACTTTCCGCCGTGAGCAATGGTCCGGGCGGATCCGTTGCGGGATATTGGCCTTATCAATCCGAGGCGGACCCGCGTCCGCTGATGCTGCTTGCAGCCGAGTACGGTCGCAGCCTGGCACTTCCCGTGATCGAGCATCCCAACGTGATTTTTCGACGCTATGTCGAGGGCGTTGATCTTGTTGATGCGGGCTTCGGCACTCTGGGGCCGGATGCCAGCGCGGATTGCCTGCGCCCTGCCATCCTGCTGGTTCCCCTTGCCGCTTTTGATGCCGCAGGCAACCGGATCGGCTGGGGGCAAGGCCATTATGACCGGGTGATCGAGCGACTGCTGCTGGATGGCGCGCCGCTGCTGACCATCGGCATTGCTTTTTCATTCCAGCAGATCGATGCAGTACCTGTCGAAGCGCATGACCGCCCCCTCGACATGATCGTCACCGAACAAGCGATTTTCTCAAGCCTGGAATCAAGAGGCTCGCGAGGAGGCGGTTGACGCCGCAACTTTGTCGCGTCACTGGAAACCATGCGTATTCTGTTCGTTGGCGATATCGTGGGGGAGCCTGGCCGAAACATTCTGCAACAGAAGTTGCCGGAGCTTCGCCGCCGCTGGAAACTGGATATCGCCGTGGTGAATGGCGAAAACGCCGCCGGTGGTTTCGGTATTACCGAAGAGATCTATCGGGATTTCATCGATGCTGGTGCGGATGCCGTGACATTGGGCAATCACTCATGGGATCAGCGTGAAGCGCTGGTCTTCATCGAGCGCGCACCCCGGCTGATCCGTCCTGTGAACTATCCACCCGGAACGCCCGGACGCGGTGCAGCCCTGATCGAAACGCCGGATGGGCGTCGGGTTCTGGTCATCAATGCGATGGGGCGTCTTTACATGGATGCGCTGGATGATCCGTTTCGCGCCGTCGAGCGCGAGGTGGACGCCTGCCCACTGGAAACAGCCTGCGATGCCATCCTTGTTGATATGCACGCGGAAGCAACATCAGAAAAACAGGCCATGGGATATTTTCTCGATGGACGTGTCAGCGTGGTCGTTGGCACGCATACCCATGTGCCAACCAGTGACCACCGTATTCTGCCCGCTGGAACGGCGTATCAGAGCGATGCAGGCATGACGGGCAATTACCAGTCTATCCTTGGCATGGACCGGCATGAGCCTGTTCGCCGCTGGCTGACGAAGACCCCGGCCTCGCGGTTTGAGGTGGCGAAAGGCCCAGCCATGCTGTGCGGCCTCGCTATTGAGACGGATGATCGGACGGGTCTCGCCCTGAAGGTCGCCCCCGTGCGAATCGGCGCCGTGCTGGATGAAGCGCTGCCCGCATTCTGGGAGTGACCCAGTTCATGCTGCTGCCTGTCAGTGCTGAAATCCTGCTCGCGGTCTGCATGTTTTTCGGGGCAGCACTCTATAGCAGTGTCGGCCATGGTGGGGCATCGGCCTATATTGCACTGATGGCGATTTTTGGCGTCGCGCCCGGAATCATGCGGCCCACCGCGTTGATGCTGAACATCATCGTTACTGTTTTCACGAGCTGGCGTTATTTCAACGCCGGCATGTTCCGCTGGCGTACGCTGTGGCCGTTTCTTCTGGGCGCGGTGCCCTTTGCGTTTCTGGGCGGAGGCGTTCAGGTTCCGGGCCACATCTATCGCCCGATGCTGGGCGTTGTGCTGCTGCTTTCGGCCACCCGCATGCTGTGGCCGCAGGAGTTGAAACCGCCCCGTCCGTGGCGCGATCCTCCGGTAATCGCGGGTATTCTCTGTGGCGGGCTTATCGGCCTGCTCTCGGGATTGACGGGCACTGGCGGTGGCATTTTTCTGTCGCCCTTGCTGATTTTTCTTGCATGGTCCGAACCAAAACCCGCCTCGGGCGCGGTGGCTCTCTTCATCCTGTGCAATTCTGCCGCCGGTCTCTTGGGTAATCTTGCCTCGGTGCAATCCCTGCCGCCTGATCTGCCGTTGTTTGCAGGCGCTGTTCTGGCGGGTGCGCTGGCGGGCACCACACTTGGAATCAAGCTTGCCACGCCGCTTATCTTGCGAGCCTTGGGCGTGGTTCTGATCATTGCCGGGCTCAAGCTGATCGGGCTTTATTGATCAGACAGAGGCTCTGCCACAATTTGGCCCGTGTTTGTTCGCATTGCCTTATTTGAGTGCCGCAGGGGCGGCGCAGTCAGGTTCCGTTTAAAGATGCCCACAATCACGCTTGTCGATGATGACCGGAATATTCTCACCTCCGTTTCCATGGCCTTGGAGGCGGAAGGCTTCCGCATCACGACTTATACCGACGGCGCAACCGCGCTGGAGGGCCTGAAGCAGAATCCGCCCGATCTCGCGATCTTCGATATCAAGATGCCGCGCATGGACGGGATGGAGCTATTGCGTCGTCTGCGCCAGAAATCCGATCTTCCGGTCATTTTTCTGACTTCGAAAGACGAGGAAATCGACGAATTGTTCGGCCTCAAGATTGGTGCGGATGATTATATCCGCAAGCCTTTTTCGCAACGCCTTCTGGTCGAGAGGGTGAAAGCCATCCTGCGCCGTTCCGGTGCCAAGGATATGGCGCCAGCCAGCAAGGATGCGGATGCCAAAATGCTGGAACGCGGTCTGCTGACCATGGATCCCGAGCGCCACACCGTGACCTGGAAGGGCAAGCAGGTGGTGCTCACCGTCACCGAATTCCTCATCTTGCAGTCCTTGGCCCAACGCCCCGGCGTGGTCAAAAGCCGCAACGCCCTCATGGATGTTGCTTATGATGATCAGGTCTATGTCGATGACCGCACCATCGACAGTCACATCAAGCGGTTGAGGAAGAA
>JANNRX010000184.1:0-6466 GCA_031401875.1 Hyphomicrobiales bacterium
GGCGAAACTCATAGCCATAGGGAGTAAGCACTGTGCGGGCCGGGCGAATGAAGCAGCGCGGGCCATAGTAAGCTGGTCGACCATAGTAAACCGGAGCGCCGTAAAAGGCCGGGCGACCATAGAACCCCCTGCGATAAATTCCGCGTCTGGCATAGCCACCACGACCATAGCCTCCCCTGTGCCGGAAACCTCCGCCTCTGTAGCCACGTCCGCGAAACTGCACCGTGTCTGTCACAGCAGGAAGGGTGTCCCGAACGAGATGGCCTGAACCGACAAAAAGTGGCGCGGCCTGTGCCGTCGAGACTGGTGCAGTGGCAATTACAAGGGCTGCAACTGCTGCATAGATCAATCCAAGAAACCTCATCATGGGCGTTTCCTTCTTATGCCTTTTCAAGGCGTTTCACCGACTGTCGCTATGCGTATTCAGTCATTGCATGGCTTAACCCGCGATGAATTACCGATTTTTAATGTCTGATGCGGCTCTGCGCGTGAAAGCACGCACTATTCCGGCCTTTATCCGCCGCTTTCAAAGTACCCTTGCCCGCTCGCGCAATACAAATTTCTGAATCTTGCCCGTGGATGTTTTCGGCAATTCTGTCAGCACCACCGTGCGAGGCATTTTGAATCCTGCGAGATGCGGACGCGCAAAGGCGAGAATGTCCACCTCCGTCGCCGTCATTCCGTTTTTCAGCTCGATGAAGGCGCAGGGATGTTCGCCCCATTTTGCATCCGGCCGCGCAACCACGGCGACAAAAGCCACGGCGGGATGCCGATACAGCACATCCTCGACCTCGATGGAGGAGATATTCTCGCCACCCGAAATGATGATATCCTTCGAGCGATCCTTGAGCTGGATATAGCCATCGGGATGCATCACGCCCAGGTCTCCGGAATGGAACCAGCCACCGGCGAATGCTTCCGCCGTGGCCTGCGGATTCTTGAAATAGCCCTTCATGCCGATATTGCCGCGAAACATGACTTCCCCCATGGTTGTGCCATCGGCAGGCACGGGAAGCATGGTTTCGGGGTTCATGACCGCAAGCTCTTCGAGGCCGGGGTAATTCACGCCCTGACGTGCTTTCAGTTGCGCCTGCCTGTCCCTGGGAAGATCATTCCATTCGGCTTTCCAGGTATTGACCACGGCA
Organism: Hyphomicrobiales bacterium; assembly: GCA_031401875.1. Taxonomy (GTDB): domain Bacteria; phylum Pseudomonadota; class Alphaproteobacteria; order Rhizobiales; family Beijerinckiaceae; genus JADCCX01. The sequence continues at coordinate 1,146 of JANNRX010000184.1, forward strand.
GGCCCATAGACCTCCGTCAGACCATAGACATGGGTGACATCAAAGCCTTCTTCCATCATTGCGGCGAGCACAGTCTCGGGTGGCGGCGCGGCGGCGGTGATGAAATTCACCCGATGCGGCAGGGCGCGGCGTTCGTCGGGTGCCGCTGCCAGCAGCGCACTCATGACGATGGGCGCACCGCACAGATGCGTCACTTTATGGTCGGCGATGGCATCGAACATGGCCTTGGCGCGAACCCAGCGCAGACAGACATGGGTTCCGCCAATGGCCGACAAGGTCCATGGAAAACACCAGCCATTGCAATGGAACATGGGCAAGGTCCAGAGATAGACCGGATGCGGTGCAATCGCAGCGGCCAGCGTATTGGCAAAGCACATGAGGTATGCTCCGCGATGGGAATAGACGACCCCCTTGGGGTTTCCGGTGGTTCCAGACGTGTAGTTCAGCGCAATCGAATCCCACTCGTCGGCGGGATAGGACCAGCAGAAATCCGCATCGCCGCTGTTAACAAGGCTTTCATATTCCATGATCGGCTGCGGCCCTGATGCGGAAAACGGGGCATGGGGAAATTCCGTGTCGTCATAATCCATGAGCACGGGCTGATTGGCGGAGAGAGCCAGAGACTCTTGTGCCAGTCGTGCAAATTCACGGTCCACGATCAGAAGCCTGGTTTCGGCATGGTCCAGCATGAAGGCAATGCTTGCCGCATCAAGCCTCGTATTCAGGGCGTTCAGTACCGCGCCCAGCATGGGAACGGCATAATGCATCTCAAGCATGGCTGGTGTGTTGGCAAAAAGCACCGACACCGTATCGCCCTTGACGATGCCACGCTTTTGCAGCCCCGACGCCAGCCTGCGGCAGCGCTGTTCGAAACTCCGGTAATCACGCCGTAGCCTGCCATGGATGATGGCGATATGGTCCGGCCAGACCTTTGCGGCACGGGTCAGAAACGACAAGGGCGTCAGCGGCTGGTAATTGGCTGGATTCTGCTCAAGGCCCTGCCGGTGAAATATCATTGTTATGTCTCTGGGTTTGAGGCGAAATGGAGAGGTTTTAGATGCATTGGAGGCATTCTTGCCGGGTTGCGCCAGAGAGACAAGGGTCCTGACCGGAAGACAGCAGGTCCCGCATACCACAGGCGACTTGAAATTTTATTGCGCACATAATCTCAGCCGGATAATACACTCTCAGGCGGATAACGTGCAATAATCTCTATCCAGCAACTTTAAAATAAAATACTACAAAATAATATTTTCAAGAAATTTAATTTCAATTATTCCTGATTATCTTTCTAAAATCTGTTTTGCGCCGTATTTTCAGTTGCAATATGCTGCCGCGAGTGACAATGAACTCCTATGATAGGACAGTTATGCTGACCATTTGTCAGCATCTTTTTCCTGTCCGGTTGTTTGTATGAACCCGCATTCGGGTTTCTGGAGGCTGTCATGGCTGATTGGATCATCAAGTCGGAGCTGGAAACGCTCTCGATTCCTGCCACCTCGCCATCGATCAAGGATGCGCTCAAGCGCGACATTGTTGTGCGCGATCCTGGATTGCCTGCGGCGACCGGATTTTACGACCCGGCCCATGAAAAAGATGCCTGTGGTGTCGGCTTTGTCGCGGACATGAAGAACCGCCGCAGCCATTCCATCGTCTCGAAGGGTCTCGATATCCTGCGCAATCTCGTGCATCGCGGTGCAGTGGGTGCGGACCCGAAGGCAGGTGACGGCTGCGGCATGCTCACCCAGATTCCGCATCGTTTTTTCAAGGAGGAATGCGCCAAGCTCGGCTTTGGTCTGCCGGAGCAAGGTTGTTACGCCGTCGGGCAGTTTTTCCTGCCGCGTGATGCAGACGTCGCGCAGCTTTGCCGCGACATCATCGAAAAGGCCATTGCTGACGAGGGCTTTCGTCTGCTTGGTTTCCGCGTACCACCGACCGATCCCTCTGATCTGGGCCTGAGCGTCAAGCCGACAGAGCCCCGCCACCTCCAGGTTTTCATTGGTCGCGATAGTCAATCCACGAGCGAAGATACTTTCGAGCGCCGCCTTTTCATCCTGCGCAAGGTGATCTCGAACGCGGCCTATGAGCAGAAAGCGCCGCGCGAGATGGGCTTTTACCCCGTCTCGATGTCCTGCCGCACCGTTGTCTACAAAGGCATGTTGCTCGCTGATCAGCTCGGCGGCTATTACCGCGATCTTGAGGACCCGCGCTTTGAATCGGCTCTGGCGCTGGTGCATCAGCGCTTCTCGACCAACACCTTTCCAACCTGGTCGCTGTCGCACCCCTATCGCATGGTCGCACACAACGGCGAGATCAACACGCTGCGCGGCAACGTTAACTGGATGGCGGCCCGTCAGGCTTCCGTCGACAGCGAGGATTACGGCAACGATATCGGCAAGCTCTGGCCGATTTCCTATGAGGGTCAGTCGGATACCGCCTGCTTTGACAATGCGCTCGAATTTCTGGTGCGCGGCGGCTACAGCCTGACCCATGCCATGATGATGCTGGTACCGGAGGCCTGGTCCGGCAATCCGCTGATGGATGATTCCCGCCGTGCCTTCTATGAGTATCACGCCGCCATGATGGAGCCGTGGGACGGCCCGGCCGCCATTGCCTTCACTGATGGCTTGCAGATCGGCGCGACACTCGACCGCAACGGGCTCAGGCCTGCCCGTTATTTCGTCACCAAGGATGACCTGGTGGTGATGGCCTCCGAGATGGGCATCCTGCCGATCCCGGAGAAGGACATCATCAAGAAGTGGCGGTTGCAGCCCGGCAAGATGCTGCTGATCGACCTTGAGAAGGGCCGCATCGTGGCCGACGAGGAAATCAAGCGGGAACTTGCCGCTGCCAATCCTTACAAGGAATGGCTGGCGCGCACCCAGCTCGTGCTGGAAGACCTGAATCCGGTCGAGGCCCGCGCGTCGCGCACCGATGTCAGCCTGCTCGATAAGCAACAGGCCTTCGGTTACACGCAGGAAGACCTGACACTGCTGATGGCGCCGATGGCGGTCACCGGCCAGGAGGCCGTCGGCTCCATGGGAACGGATACGCCCATCGCCGCGCTCTCCGACAAGGCCAAGCCGCTGTTCAATTATTTCCAGCAGAACTTCGCGCAGGTCACCAATCCACCGATTGATCCGATCCGCGAGGAACTGGTGATGAGTCTGGTCTCCTTCATCGGACCGCGCCCTAATATCTTTGATCTCGAAGGCAACGCGCGGCGCAAGCGGCTGGAAGTGCGCCAGCCGGTTCTCACCAACGAAGATCTGGAAAAAATCCGCTGCATCGGCCATTTCGAGGATAGTTTCGACACCAAGACGCTCGATATCACCTATCCCTCCGAGAAGAGCGCGGGCGGCATGGAGGATGCACTGGAGCGGCTTTGCGAGCGCGCCGAGGCCGCCGTGCATGGCCGATACAACATCATCATCCTCTCCGACCGCCTCGTCGGACCGGACCGGACGCCGATTCCGTCGCTGCTCGCGACTGCTGCCGTGCATCACCACCTGATCCGCAAGGGCTTGCGCACCTCTGTGGGCCTGGTGATCGAATCAGGCGAACCGCGCGAGATCCATCATTTCGCCTGCCTCGCGGGCTATGGCGCGGAAGCGATCAATCCCTATCTCGCCTTTGACACGCTGCTGGCGATGAAGGCAAAGGGCGATCTGCCGGACGAGGTTGTCGAGAAGGAAGTGGTCAAGCGCTTCATCAAGTCTGTCGGCAAGGGTCTGCTGAAGGTCATGTCCAAGATGGGCATCTCGACCTATCAAAGCTATTGCGGTGCACAGATCTTTGATGCGCTGGGCCTGCAGAAGACCTTTATCGACAAGTATTTCTTCGGCACCCACACGATGATCGAGGGCGCGGGTCTCGCTGAAATCGCGGAAGAAGCTGTGCGCATCCACCGGATTGCCTTTGGCGATGCTCCGGTTTACCGCACCAGCCTCGATGTCGGCGGCGATTACGCTTACCGTATTCGCGGCGAGGACCATGTCTGGCGTCCCGAAAGTGTCTCGGCCTTGCAGCACGCCGTGCGTGGCAACAGTCAGGACAGGTACAAGGATTACGCGCGCATCATCAACGAGCAGGAGAACCGTTTCACAACGATACGCGGCCTCTTCAAGATCAGGCCTGTCGGCAAGCCGATCAACCTCGATTCCGTGGAATCGGCAAAATCCATCGTCAGGAGGTTCTCCACCGGTGCCATGTCCTTCGGTTCGATCAGCCGCGAGGCACATGAGACGCTGGCACTGGCGATGAATTCCATCGGTGGCAAATCGAATACCGGTGAGGGCGGCGAGGAAGCCGAACGCTTCAAGCCACTGGCGGACGGGCGCTCCAAGCGTTCGGCCATCAAGCAGGTGGCGTCCGGCCGCTTTGGCGTGACCACAGAATATCTCGTCAATGCGGACATGATGCAGATCAAGATGGCGCAAGGGGCAAAGCCCGGCGAAGGCGGGCAATTGCCCGGCCACAAGGTCGATGCCGTGATTGCCAAGGTGCGTCATTCCACCAAGGGCGTCGGCCTCATCTCGCCTCCGCCGCATCATGATATCTATTCGATCGAAGATCTGGCGCAGCTCATCTTTGATCTCAAGAACGTCAATCCATCCGCCGATGTCTCGGTCAAACTGGTGTCGGAAGCCGGTGTCGGCACTGTTGCCGCCGGTGTTGCCAAGGCACGGGCAGATCACATCACGATCTCGGGCTTCGAAGGCGGCACCGGTGCCTCACCGCTGACCTCCATCAAGCATTGCGGCAGCCCATGGGAACTGGGTCTTGCCGAAACCAACCAGACACTGGTGATGAACGGATTGCGCGGCCGCATCGCGCTCCAGGTCGACGGTGGTCTGCGCACCGGACGCGATGTGGTGATCGGTGCCTTGCTGGGAGCCGATGAATTCGGTTTCGCCACCGCACCCCTGATTGCGGCGGGCTGTATCATGATGCGCAAGTGCCATCTCAACACCTGCCCGGTGGGCGTGGCCACGCAAGACCCGGTGCTGCGCAAGCGCTTCAAGGGGTTGCCCGAGCATGTTGTCAATTTCTTCTTCTTCGTGGCGGAGGATATTCGTGTCCTCATGGCCGAGATGGGCGTTGCGAAGTTCGAAGACCTGGTTGGACGGGCTGATCTTCTCGACAAGAAGGAAGCCATCACCCACTGGAAGGCAAAAGGGCTTGATTTCGGCACATTGTTCTCGGTTCCCAAAGCCGCCAAGGGTGTCGCTATCCGCCATACCGAACGGCAGGAGCATCCGATTGATGCGATCCTTGACCGCAAGCTGATCAAGAAGGCAGCAGCCGCAATCGAGGGTGGC